>NZ_JBHTVQ010000046.1:0-6360 GCF_042792855.1 Streptomyces sp. NPDC056600 | reverse complement strand
CACCGGCACCCCCGAGCACCCGCCGGAGGCGGCAGGAGATCGCAGCCCCGGACGGCTGGGAGGCCAACCAGGCGGTCCTCTCCCACCTCGCCGAACACCGCGTCCCCTGGCACCCCTGACCACCGCGCCCCTGGTGCTCTCGCCCCACCGCGCCGCCCCGCTCCCACGGGAGGCGGGTCGCCCCGGCTTGCGGGTGCGGGAGGACGGCTGATTCGCGTTCGGCGCGTGGGGGCGGTCAGAGGACCGGGGCGTCCTGGGTGAGGAGGGTGACGATGTCGTCGGGGGCAACGGGGCGGCTGTAGAGCCAGCCCTGGCCGGTGTCGCAGCCGATGCGGCGCAGCCGGGCGGCCTGCGCCGCCGTCTCCACGCCCTCGGCGGTGACGCTGAGGCCCAGCCGGTGGGCGAGCTGCACCATCGCCTCGACGATCACCTCGTCCGCCGCGTTCGGCGCGGAACGGCCGCTCTCCCCCGCGGCGCCGGCTCCGGCCCCGTCCTCGTACTGGAACCCCCGGACGAACGACCCGTCGAGTTTCAGGACGGACACGGGGAGCCGGCTGAGGTAGGCGAGGTTGGAGTACCCGGTGCCGAAGTCGTCGATGGCGATCCGCACGCCCATGTCGCTGAGGGCCTGGAGCGCCTTGATCGGCCGGCCCGCGGACCCCATCAGCGCGGACTCGGTGAGTTCGAGCTGCAGCAGCCCCGGGTCGAGCTCGCACTCCGCGAGGATCCGCGCGACGTCCGACACCAGGTCGGAGTCCCAGACCTGCCGTACCGCCACGTTGACGCTGACGAACAGGGGCGGCTCGCCCGGGTGGTCGAGCTGCCACCGCCGGGCCTGCCGGCAGGCGGTCCGCAGGATCCACCGCCCCAGCGGCACGATGGACCCGTCCTCCTCGGCCAGCCCCACGAACCGGTTCGGCGAGAGCATCCCGAACTGGGGGTGGTCCCACCGGACCAGCGCCTCCACCCCGCGCACCCGCCCGTCGGACATCCCGACCAGCGGCTGGTACTGGAGGACGAACTCCTCCCGCTCGATCCCGGGCCGCAGCGTGGAGACCAGGGCCTGCCGGGTCATCCGGTGCGCGTTGCGCTCGGGATCGAAGAGGGTCCAGCGCGACTTCCCGTCGGCCTTCGCCCAGTAGAGCGTGGTGTCGGCGGCCTGCATCAGCCCGGTCGCCGTGGTCCCCTCGGCGTGCCGCTCGACGACGCCGATGGAGGCGGAGACGGAGAGCCGCTGCCCGGAGAGGTCGAACGGCGCCTGAAGGGCGGTGAGGACCGCCTCGGCCAGGTCGGCGAGCTGCTCGGTGCCGGAGGAGTCCTCCACCAGCAGGGCGAACTCGTCGCCGCCGAGCCGCGCCACCAGCGGCGCGCCGGTGCGGTTGAAGCCGGCCTCGTCGGCGCACCGGGTGAGCCGCTCGGCCACCGCCGCCAGCAGCCGGTCGCCCACCCGGTGGCCGAGGGTGTCGTTGATCGCCTTGAAGCCGTCGAGGTCCAGGTAGCACAGCCCGACCCGGCCGGTGCCGACGTCCGAGGTCAGGGCGGTCTCCAGGGCGGTGGTGAGCCGCTCGAAGAAGAGGCTGCGGTTGGGCAGCCGGGTGACCGGGTCGTGCATCTGGAGGTGCCGCAGCCGGGCCTGGAGCTCACGGCGGGCGGAGATGTCGGCGACGGAGAGCAGCACGCCTTGTTCGCTGCCGGTCAGCGGGGTCACCGTGACCTGGGCCCACAGGGAGTGCCCGTCGGGGTGCTTGAGCCGGCGGGTGCAGCGCAGCACCGCCTGGCGGCCGCGCAGCACCTCCCGGTACGCCTGCCAGGTGCGCGGGTCGGCGGCCAGGTCCACCAGGTCGGCGGCGACCCGGCCGGCCAGCGTGTCCGGACGGGGTGCGCCCAGGAGCCGGGCGAGGGTGGCGTTGGCGCCCACCACCAGGCCGTCCGGGGCGACCACCGCCATGGCCAGCGGCGCCGCCGTGAAGGCGGACCGGTAGGCGGGGTCGAGGGCGAGCAGCGCGTCGCCGGCCGCGTGAGCGGCGGGCGTCCGTACGGCTTCCCGCTCCTGGCCTCGCGGGGGTTCCTGGCCCCGCGCGGGCTCTTGGCTCCGTACGGGTTCCTGGCCCCGCGGAGGTTCCTGGCCCCGCGGGGCCTCCTGGCTCCGTACAGGTTCCTGGCCCCGGGCCGGCTCCTGGTTCCGCGCGGGCTCACCGGTGACGGCGCCGCGGGCGTACCTGCCCCGCCGGGGGGACGGCTTCGGTCCGGCGGCAGGGCCGGGCGAGGCCGGACCCGCTGAGGGCGCCGCGGGCGCCGAGGGCTCCGCGCCACGCTCCGTGACGGTCTGGCCCATGCGATCCGGAGCAGCCGGACCTTCGGACGTTCCGCTCACCGCTTGCTCCCGCAGTGCACTCGATCTTCGTATGGGTAGTCCGGTTCAGGAAGGGTCAGGAAAGTGTGCCGATCATAGAGGCAGCCCCCAGGCCCTTCCAGCCGTCCAATTCCGCACTGGGGCAAACCACCCCAGCCGCGGATCGCTTGCGTCCAGAAATGGACACGTCGCTTCGCCGGCCGATCAGTTGTGACGTTCCGTGACCGAAGCTCAGTTCGAGTCCCGGCCGGGGCGCCGGGATGCGCAGGTCGCCCCTCACCCTTCCGGGTCAGACGAACAGGGCATCTCTGCACACCATCACACAGTCTGGGTGCGGTGTCCCGGAAATCGCGCCCGGAGGTAGCCGTGCCGTGTCCCGTCCCCTTCAGCAAGGGGTTCCGCCGCCGTCCGGGCATGCGCACCTCGGCGGCCGTGGTCACCACCCTGTCCGCACTCGCCGCGACGTCCATCGTCGCCCACCCCTCCGCCGCCGGGACCAGCCTGGAACCGTGCGCGCTGGAACGCACCTCCGCCCACCACTCCGAGGGGCTCGACACCTGGAACGCCCATTACCCCCGTCCGACCCGTCCCCTCGACGCGGTGATGGTGTTTCTTTCCTTCCCAGACTCGGAGCCGCTCACCACTCCGCGGCAATTGATGGCCGACCATTTCCCCCTCACCAACGACTACTTCCGGCGGGCCTCGTACGGAAGGTTCAGCGTCCGGCCGGACCCGGTGCGGACTTGGCTGAGAATGCCGCGTGCGTCCACGGAGTACGCGATGGAGCGCGACTGGAGCTCCGCCCGGCGCGCCGCGTACCTCGAGGACGCGCTCTCCGTCTCCGATCCGGTCGTCGACTTCTCGCGGTACGACATCGTGTACCTGGTCGCCGACCCGGACGCGCCGGGCGTGAACGCGGACGCCACCAAGGTCGTCAACCTGTCCAAGCCGCTGCGCGCCGACGGCACCGACCTGCGGCGGGTGGTCACCGTCTTCGAGCGGCATCCGCCGGACCGGCTGGTGCTGGCCCACGAGACCGGTCATGTGCTGGACCTGCCGGACCTGTACCACCGGCCCCGGGACGGCAAGGGCGACTGGGACACCCATGTGGGCGACTGGGACCTCATGGGCAGCCAGTTCGGGCTCGCGCCGGACCTCCTCGGCTGGCACAAGTGGAAGCTGGGCTGGCTCGACTCCGGACAGATCAGCTGCGTGCGGGGCCCCACCCGGCTCACCCTGGAGCCGCTGGGGGTGGGCGGCGACACCGGCGACGACACCGGCGGGGAGACGGGCGGGAGACCGGAGACGGCGGAGGCCGCGGCGGGAGCGGAGCGCGGGGCGTCGACGGGGCGGGCGCCGGAGGCCGGGGAGTACGGGGCGTTCGGTGCGGCCGGAGAGGCCGAGGGGACGGAGGAGGCCGAGGGGGCGGAGAGGACCGGGGCTGTGGGGACTCCCGGGGCTGCGGCCGGTGCGGCTGCGGCCGACGGGTTCGGGGCGGTGGGCGGCGGGGCCGTCGCCGGGGGCGCCGGCTCGGCCGCGATGCCGTACTTCGGGCTGGGCGGCGGCACCAAGCTGGCGGTGGTGCGGACCGGACCGGACAGCGTGCTGGCCATCGAGGCGCGCGGCCCCGTCGGAAACGACGCCACCACCTGCTCGGAGGGCGTACTGGTGTACCGGGTCAACGGCGGCACGGACTCGGGCAAGGGCCCGGTGGAGGTGGTGGACTCCCACCCCGGCACCTCGGCCTGCCCCGACCGGTCCGTGTACCCGCCGCTGGCCGACGCGCCGGTGGAGGCCGGGGAGACGTTCACCGTGCCGGGGGACGACGTGCGGGTGCGGGTGGAGGGGCGCACGGCGTCGGGGGCGTGGACGGTGCAGATCACCCCGGCGCCGGGGGCGGAGGTCCCCGCCTCGCTCGAGGACCGCTGAAACGCCGGAGGCCCGGTCCACGTTTCCGTGAACCGGGCCTCCGGTGTCGGTGCGCCGCCAGGGACTCGAACCCCGGACCCGCTGATTAAGAGTCAGCTGCTCTAACCAACTGAGCTAGCGGCGCCTGCTGACATCGTAGACATTAGCACCCCGATCCGGGTGACGAGAAATCGATATCCGCGCGGGGGTCGCGCGGACGCCGTGCGGGGCCGGACCGCGGCCCGCGCCGGCTACACGGGGCCCGGCGAGCCGCGGTGGCCTGCGGGTCCGGGGGCGTCCTCGACGCCGCTGAGCAGGTCACGGCCGAACTCGACCATCTTGATCGCGTAGTCCTCGGTCCAGTCCGCGCGGGCCGCGATGTCGGCGGCGGAGAGCCGGTCGAAGCGGCGGGGGTCGGCGAGCTGGGCGGCGGCCATCGCCTGGTACTCGACGGCGCGGTCGGTGGCGGCGCGGAACGCGTGGGTGAGTTCCGTCGCCCGGGTCAGCAGCGCCTTGGGGTCCTCGATCGACTCCAGATCGAAGAAGTGCTCGGGATCGGCGGCGGCGGCCGTCGGCTCGAAGAGCAGGGGCGCGGGGCGTAGCCGCGGGTTGGTGTTGCGCGGCGTGTGCTCCGCCATGCGGGTCTCCGTTCCTCGCGTACGTTCGTGGTCACCGCCATCCATTGTCCCGCCCCCCGCAACCCCCACCTTTGGCCCCCGCTCCCGAGACCTCTCCCCGGGACCGTGTCCCCCTGCGAGGCCTGCGAGCGGCCGGCCCGCCGGCCCACCCCCTCTGCGGGCGGCCGGGCCACCAGGGGTCGATCGCCCGCAGGGGGGCGAGGCGGCCACCAGGCGCGGGGCCCGCGCCTGGTGCAGGCAGGAGGGCGAAGACCCCGAGGCCCCAAGGCCCAAATGCCCCCGGGGCTAGAGGACGGGAAGGTTGTAGGCGTCGGCAATGAGTTCGTAGGAGCGGAGGCGGACGTCGGGGCCGTGGGCGTTGGCCGTGAGCATCAGCTCGTCCGCCCCGGTCCGCTCACGGAGCGCGTCGAGCCCGGCCCGCACCTGCTCCCCCGTGCCGTGCACGACGTTCGCGTTCCAGGAGTCCACGAACTCCGTCTCCGCCGCCGTCCACGGGTGGGCCTCCGCCTCCTCCGGAGTGGGGACGAGGCCGGGCCGCCCGGTGCGCAGCCGCAGCATGTTCAGCGCGGCGGCCCGTACCTGGCGCCGTGCCTCGCTCTCCTCGTCCGCGGCGAGCGCCGCCACGCCGATCAGCGCGTACGGCGCGTCGAGGACCGCCGAGGGCCGGAACGACTCCCGGTACAGGTCCAGCGCGGGGACCGTGTTCCGTGCCGAGAAGTGGTGGGCGAAGGCGAAGGGCAGCCCCAGCGCCCCCGCGAGCTGCGCGGAGAAGCCGGAGGACCCCAGCAGCCACACCGGCGGCCGGTGCGCCGACTGCACGCCCCCCGCCGCCGACCCCTGCACCGGCCCCGGCACCGCGTGGATCCGCGCGTACGGGTGCCCGTCGGGGAAGTCGTCGTCCAGGAAGCGCAGCAGCTCGGACAGCTGCTGCGGGAAGTCGTCGGCGCCCTCGTTCAGCCGGTCGGTGCGCCGCAGCGCCGCCGCGGTGGCGCCGTCGGTGCCGGGGGCGCGGCCGAGGCCGAGGTCGACACGGCCCGGGGCCATCGCCTCCAGCGTGCCGAACTGCTCGGCGATCACCAGCGGGGCGTGGTTGGGCAGCATCACGCCGCCGGAGCCCAGCCGGATCCGCCCGGTCTGGGCGGCGAGGTAGGCGAGGATCACGGCCGGC
This sequence comes from Streptomyces sp. NPDC056600, assembly GCF_042792855.1. Classification (NCBI taxonomy): domain Bacteria; kingdom Bacillati; phylum Actinomycetota; class Actinomycetes; order Kitasatosporales; family Streptomycetaceae; genus Streptomyces; species Streptomyces sp. NPDC056600. The sequence goes on along the minus strand of NZ_JBHTVQ010000046.1, from coordinate 293 downwards.
GAGCTGGAGGCGACGCCGGGCATGGAGTGGTGCTCGGCCACCCAGTAGCGGTGGAACCCGCGGGACTCCGCGAGCCGCGCGATCCGCGCCGAGGTGGCCAGCGCGTCGCTCGCGGTGTACCCCGCGCCCACGGTGACCAGGTCGAGGACCGAGAGGGGGACGGGGGCGCCGCCGTGCGCCGTGCCGCGGATGTCGTCGTCGGTCCGGTCCGTCACTGTCACCCTCGTACTCCCTCTTCACCGCTTACCGTGCGTCCGGCGACAACGCGGCGGGGCGGTGGCGTATTCCGCCAC
>NZ_JBHTVQ010000045.1:0-68534 GCF_042792855.1 Streptomyces sp. NPDC056600 | reverse complement strand
GCGCCACGGTCTCCCCGTGGCGCACGCCGCACGTCTCATCTGGTGCCGGGCGCGGTCAGAGGCCGGGGCCGCGGACCGGGATGGAGGTGAAGGTGGGGGCGGGCGCCGGGTTCTGGAAGAAGTCGTTGCCCTTGTCGTCGACGACGACGAAGGCCGGGAAGTCCTCGACCTCGATCCGCCAGACCGCCTCCATTCCGAGCTCCTCGTACTCCAGGACCTCGACCTTCTTGATGCAGTCCTGCGCCAGGCGCGCCGCGGGGCCGCCGATGGAGCCCAGGTAGAAGCCGCCGTGCGCGGCGCAGGCGTCGGTGACCTGCTGCGAGCGGTTGCCCTTGGCCAGCATGACCTTGGAGCCGCCCGCGGCCTGGAACTGCTCGACGTAGGAGTCCATCCGGCCGGCCGTGGTGGGGCCGAAGGAGCCGGAGGCGAAGCCCTCGGGGGTCTTCGCGGGGCCCGCGTAGTAGACCGGGTGGTCCTTCAGGTACTGCGGCATGCCCTCGCCGGCGTCCAGGCGCTCCTTGATCTTGGCGTGCGCGATGTCGCGGGCGACGACCAGCGGGCCGGTGAGCGAAAGGCGGGTCTTGACCGGGTGCCTGGTCAGCTCGGCGAGGATCTCGTCCATCGGCCGGTTGAGGTCGATCTTGACGACGTCGCCGGCCTGGATGAGGTCTGCCTCGGTGGTGTCCGGGAGGAAGCGCGCCGGGTCCTTCTCCAGCTGCTCCAGGAAGACGCCCTCGGCGGTGATCTTCGCGACGGCCTGCCGGTCCGCGGAGCAGGAGACCGCGAGCGCGACCGGGCAGGAGGCGCCGTGGCGGGGGAGACGGATGACGCGGACGTCGTGGCAGAAGTACTTGCCGCCGAACTGGGCGCCGATGCCGAGCTCGCGGGTGAGCTCGAAGACCTTCTCCTCCAGCTCGGTGTCCCGGAAGCCGTGACCCAGCTCGGAGCCCTCGGTGGGGATGTTGTCCAGGTAGTGCGCCGAGGCGTACTTGGCGGTCTTGAGCGCGAACTCGGCGGAGGTGCCGCCGACGACGATCGCCAGGTGGTACGGCGGGCAGGCCGCGGTGCCCAGCGAGCGGATCTTCTCCTCCAGGAACTTCATCATGGAGGCCTCGTTGAGGACCGCCTTGGTCTCCTGGTAGAGGAACGACTTGTTGGCCGAGCCGCCGCCCTTGGCCATGAAGAGGAACTTGTAGGCGCCGCCGTCGGTCGCGTACAGCTCGATCTGCGCGGGCAGGTTGGAACCGGTGTTCTTCTCCTCCCACATGGTGATCGGGGCCATCTGGGAGTAGCGCAGGTTGAGGTTGCGGTACGCGTCGTAGATGCCGCGGGACAGGGCCTCCTCGTCACCGCCCTCGGTCAGCACGTTCTGGCCGCGCTTGCCCATCACGATCGCGGTGCCGGTGTCCTGGCACATGGGCAGCACGCCGGCCGCCGCGATGTTCGCGTTCTTCAGCAGGTCCAGGGCGACGAACTTGTCGTTGGCGGACGCCTCGGGGTCCTCGATGATCTTGCGGAGCTGGGCGAGGTGCTCGGGGCGCAGGTAGTGCTGGATGTCGTGCACCGCCTCCTCGGCGAGCTTGCGCAGCGCCTCCGGCTCCACCTTGAGGAACGTGCGGCCGTCGGCCTCGAAGGTCGACACGCCCTCGGAGGTCACCAGCCGGTAAGGGGTGGTGTCCTCTCCCGCGGGGAGCAGATCGGTGTACGCGAACTCAGGCATCTTCGCCCATTTCCTCACTCGAAAGACAGCCGGTGCCCACCAGCCTAAGACGTGGGCGGGAGGCCGCCGCTGTGAGGTAGGGCTCGTCCGCCGCCACGGGGTTCCTGGTTCCCGGGGTCCCTGGGGCCCTGGGTCCCGGCTCCTCGGCGCTCCCGGTTTGCCCGCCGGGTCTTCGGCCGGGCGAACGGGCCACGGGAACGGGCCGCGCGAACCGGTCGCGCGAACATCCCCCTTCCGGAGGATGTTCGCGATACATCGCGACTGCTAGCCTCGGGATGTGGACCTTCACAAGAACCTTGAGCTGCGGGCGTCGGACGCCGAGCGGGACCGTGTCGTGGATCAGCTGCGCGAGGCCGTCGCCGAAGGCCGCCTCACGCCCGAGGAGCACGCCGAGCGGGTGGAGGGGGCGCTCGCCGCCAGGACCCTCGGCGAGCTGGAGGAGTACGTGCGCGACCTGCCCGCCGGGCGGGCCGCGCCCGCCCCGGCGCCGGCCTTCGATCTCGAGTCCCTCCCCGTGGCGGAGGAGAACGTGACGGCGGTGTTCAGCGCCGCCTCCCGTACCGGCCGCTGGCGGGCCGGCCGCCGGATCAACGCCTACGCGATATTCGGCAGCGTCGAGATCGACCTCAGCGAGGCCGTGTTCGAGCACCAGCAGGTCACCGTCAAGGCCGTCTCCGTCTTCGGCAGTGTCGAGGTCTACGTGCCGGAGAACGTCACCCTGCGCGGCACCGGCGGCGGCGTGCTCGGCAACTTCGAGGTGGACACGGCCGACGCCGCGGACTCCAACGCTCCGGTGATCTACGTGGACGGCTGGGCGGTGCTGGGGAGCGTCGAGGCGAGGCCGCGCCGGGGGAGTCTGGTGGCCGACATCCGCGACCGGGTGCAGCGGCACCTGGACCGCTCCCGGCACAAGCACCCGGGCGGCGGTCACGGCTCCGGGGCGCGGCGGCATCTGGGCGGCGGCGCACGGGAGTTGTGACCGCGCCGCTGCGTCGCGAGGCGTGTACGGGGTGCATACGGCACGGGCGCGAGGGGTAGTGCTTGACGCATCGCCGCTCGCTCGCGAAGCCTTCGTCAGGAGTAGACCGTGCCGCAGCACACGCGTTCGTCCCTGCAGGTCACCAAGGTCGCACAGGTCCCGGTCCAGCGGAGCGCCCGCAGGGAGCGCGACCAGGAGGCGCCCTGGCACACCGAGGCCGTCTGCCGCAGGGACGAGGCGGGACTCTTCTTCGCCCCGTCCAAGGAGCCCACGGCCGCCCGGCTGTCCCGTGAGGAGGCGGCCAAGCGCGTCTGCGCGCAGTGTCCGGTGATGGTGGAGTGCCGTGAGCACGCCCTGCTGCAGCCGGAGCCCTACGGCGTCTGGGGCGGGCTGACGGCCGCCGAGCGCCGCCTGGTGCTGGCGCGCCGCCGGCGGCGGGACATGGACATCAACAAGGCCCGTTCCTCGGCGGGCGGGCGGATAGCGGCCGCGGGTTGACCGCGCCCATGGCCCGGCGCCGGCCCGGAACCCCGAAGGGCGCCCCCGCCGCACCGGGAGCGCCCCTCGTCCATTGCTGATCGTCGGCCTGCTGGGCCGGTCTACTTGGCCCGGTCGAAGTCGATCTTGCTATACGCCCGGAGCTTGCTCAGCCGGTGCTCGGAGTGGATCTCCCGCACCGTGCCCGACTTCGAGCGCATGACGATCGAGGAGGTCGTCGCCGTCTCGGAGCGGTAGCGCACCCCGCGCAGCAGTTCGCCGTCGGTGATGCCGGTGGCGACGAAGAACACGTTCTCGCCGGAGACCAGATCGTCGGTGGTCAGCACCCGGTCCAGGTCGTGACCGGCCGCGAGCGCCCGCTCCCGCTCCTCCTCGTCCTTCGGCCAGAGCTTGCCCTGGATGGTGCCGCCCAGGCACTTCACCGCGCAGGCCGAGATGATGCCCTCCGGCGTGCCGCCGACGCCCAGCAGCAGGTCGATGCCGGTCCCCTCGCGCAGGGCGAGGATGGAGCCCGCGACGTCGCCGTCGGAGATCAGCTTTATCCGCGCGCCGGTCTCCCGGACGTCCTGGATCAGCTGCTGGTGGCGGGGCCGGTCCAGGATGACCACGGTGACGCTCTCGGGCGTGGAGCGCTTCGCCTTGGCGATCCGGCGGATGTTCACCGACACCGGGGCGTTGATGTCGACGAAGTCGGCCGCCTCCGGGCCGGTGACCAGCTTGTCCATGTAGAACACCGCGGACGGGTCGAACATCGAGCCCCGGTCGGCGGCGGCCAGCACGGCGATCGCGTTGGTCATGCCCTTGGCGGTGAGTGTGGTGCCGTCGATCGGGTCGACGGCGATGTCGCACTCGGGGCCGGTGCCGTCACCCACCCGCTCGCCGTTGAACAGCATGGGCGCCTCGTCCTTCTCGCCCTCGCCGATGACGACGACACCGTTCATCGAGACGGTCGAGACGAGGGTGCGCATGGCGCGCACCGCGGCGCCGTCGGCGCCGTTCTTGTCACCGCGGCCCACCCAGCGGCCCGCCGCCAGGGCGGCCGCCTCGGTGACCCGGACCAGCTCCAGGGCCAGGTTGCGGTCGGGGGCCTCGGAGGGGACCTCGAGTTCGGACGGGAGCAGATTGTGCTCGGTCATCGGCACCTTCCCTGTATGACGACGGCCGGATGAGGGTCGTTCGCCCCTGACTCTAGCCTCCGAGTGAAATTATGAGCAGAGGACCCCACGGATGAGCGCGTGGCGCACCTGCGACGATAGGGGCGTGGCAGGTATGAAAGGCAAGCAGTCGGTCCGGGACATGGTTCTCTCCCTGGGCCTCATTCTTCTCGCGGCGGGCGTGGTCTACCTCTTCGTCCCGCACGACGACACCGTGCCGGAGCCGAAGCGGGTGGACTACCGGGTGGAGCTCCTGACGGCGCGCCGCGCCGCGCCGTACCCGGTGGCTGCTCCCGAGGGCCTGTCGGACGGCTGGACGGCGACGTCGGTGCGCTACACGGCCGACCACGCGCACTGGCACCTCGGCTTCGCCGACCCGGACGGTGGTTACGCGGCGGTGGAGCAGTCCACGCGGAAGCCGTCGGAGTTCGTGGAGTCCGCCACCCAGGGCGCCTCGAAGGCCGGCACCGAGAGGGTCGCGGGCCGCGACTGGGACCGCTACGAGGGCGACCGGTACGACGCCCTGGTCCTCGAGGAGCAGGGCGTGACCACGGTGGTGACCGGCAGCGCGGGCAGGGAGGACCTCACCGTCCTGGCCGAGGCGCTGCGCACCGAGGAGAAGCCCGCGGAGTAGGCGGGTCTCGGTGGCGCGCCCCCCCGCGCCTCCGCATGTCCTCCGCGTGTGCTCTGCGCGTATGGGAAAGGCCCCCCGCGGTGTGCGGGGGGCCTTCGCCGTCGTTCCTGTCCCTGCCGTCGTCGTCCGGCTCAGACGGCTCAGACAGTGGTGAAGACCTGCTCGTAGGACAGGCGCGGGGCGCGCGGGTAGTGGGCGCCCTCCTCGGCGGTGGGGTGGCCGATGTTGACGACCATCAGCGGCAGGTGGTCGTCGCCGAGGAACTCCTTGCGGATGCCCTCCATGTCGGCGCCGGTCATCGGGCCCGCCGCCAGGCCGGCCGCGCGGACGCCGATGATGAAGTAGGCGGCCTGCAGCTGCGCGTTGGCGAGCGCGGAACGCTCACGGACCGGGCGCTCGCTGAAGAACATGTCCTTGGCGTTCGGGATCGCCGGGAGCAGCGTGTCGAGCTCCTCGTGGAACTCGGCGTCGGCGGACAGGATCGCCACCACCGGGGCGGTGGCGGTCTTGGCCTTGTTGCCGTCCATCAGCAGCTCGACCAGGCGGGTACGGGCCCCGGGGGACTGGACCAGCGTCACCCGCAGCGGCGACTGGTTGAAGGCCGTCGGGCCGAACTTGACCAGGTCGTGGACCGCCTTGAGCTGCTCCTCGGTCACCGGCTCGGCGGAGAACTTCTGGGCGGTGTGCGCCTCGCGGAACAGCAGGTCCTGGGCGGCGGGGTCAAGAACGAGAGACATGCGTCAGCCTTTTCGGGGGTCCGGTGGAACGGCTCCACTGTAGGACCGAAGAGGTTGAAATTTCAAATAAGGCTCGGACGAGACGTGGTGGCGCGCCTCACTGCGCCGTGTTTTCGCCGGACTCCTCGTCCTCCTCGGCCAGCGCCGCGTCCAGGCGCTTGCGGGCGCCCTCCAGCCAGCGGCGGCACACCTTCGCGAGCTCCTCGCCCCGCTCCCACAGCGCCAGCGACTCCTCCAGCGAGGTGCCGCCGGCCTCCAGCCGCCGGACCACCTCGATCAGCTCGTCACGCGCCTGCTCGTAACCGAGCATCGCCCGGCCGGCCTCGGTCGCCCCGGCGGACTGCTCGTCGGCCCTGCTGCTCATTGCGTCCGTCCTCATGCTTCGGTGTCGGTGGGGTGGGTGTCGGTGGGTGCGGTGTCGTGGGGTGCGGTGTCGTGGGAGTCGGCGGCGTCGGTGCGGCCGGCGGCGGCCCCCTCGTCACCGTCCCACTCCCCCGGAGCGGACGGCAGGACCGTGAACGTGCCGCCGGCGACCCTGGCACGCAGCGGCTCGCCCGGCGTCACCTCGGCCGGATCGCGGACGACCTGTCCGTCGGGGCGCTGGAGCACCGCGTACCCCCGGCGCAGCGTCTGCGCGGGGGCGAGGGCCACCACCCGGGCGTGGGTGTGGGTCAGCTCGGACTCCGCCCGGTCCAGCAGGTGCCCGAGGGTGCGCCGGGCCCGGTCGGCGAGCGCCGTGACCTGCTCGGCGCGGTCGTCGATCATCCGGTGCGGGTCCTGCATGACCGGCCTGGCCAGCGCGTTCTGCAGACCGCGTTCCTCCCGCGAGACGGCCGCGTCCACGCACCGGCGCGCCCGGTCCCGCAGCTGTCGCACCCGCTCCGCCTCCTCGCCCACGTCCGGCACCACCTTCTTGGCGGCGTCGGTCGGCGTCGAGGCGCGCAGGTCGGCGACGTAGTCCAGCAGCGGGGTGTCCGGCTCGTGGCCGATCGCGGACACCACCGGCGTGCGGCAGCCGGCGACCGTGCGGACCAGCTCCTCGTCGGAGAACGGCAGCAGGTCCTCCACGCTGCCGCCGCCGCGCGCCACCACGATGACGTCGACCTCGTCCATGGCGTCCAGCTCCCGCACCGCCCGGACCACCTGCGGCACCGCGTGCACGCCCTGCACGGCGACGTTGCGGACCTCGAAGCGGACGGCGGGCCAGCGGCGGCGGGCGTTCTCCAGGACGTCGCGCTCGGCCGCCGAGGCCCGGCCGCAGACCAGGCCGATCAGCTGCGGAAGGAACGGCAGCGGCCTCTTCCGGTCCGCCGCGAACAGCCCCTCCGCCGCCAGGCTCTTCTTCAGCTGCTCCAGCCGCGCCAGCAGTTCGCCCATGCCCACGGGACGGATCTCCGCCGCCCGCAGCGACAGCTCGCCGCGCGGGGCGTACCACTCCGGCTTGGCGTGCACCAGCACCCGGGCGCCCTCGCCGACGATGTCGGCGACCGCGTCGAAGACCTGCCGGAAGCAGGTGACCTTCACCGAGATGTCGTGCGACGGGTCGCGCAGCGTCATGAACACCACGCCCGCGCCCGGGCGGCGGGAGAGCTGGGTGATCTGCCCCTCCACCCAGACCGCGCCGAGCCGGTCGATCCAGCTCCCGATCAACCGCGAGACCTGGCCGACGGGCAGCGGGGCCTCGGGGGTCGTGTTCACAGCCATGCGCCCGAGCGTAACCGTCGGCTCCGACACGGACCGGCGCGACGGACGGTCCGCCGGCCGCGGGTGCCGGGTGCCGGGTGCCGGGGGAGGTGCGCCCTGGATTCCTGCTCCAGCAGTGAATCCAGGGCGCACCTCCCCTCCCCGAGCATCGGGCGGGGGCGGTACCGGGCCGGGGCCCGGGGCGGCCCGTACGATGGGGCGCATGACCGACTCTCCTGGCCGCCGCCGTGTCCTGCTCGCCTCTCCCCGCGGCTACTGCGCCGGCGTCGACCGCGCAGTGATCGCCGTGGAGAAGGCCCTGGAACAGTACGGGGCCCCGATCTACGTCCGTCACGAGATCGTCCACAACAAGTACGTGGTGCAGACCCTCGAGAAGAAGGGCGCGATCTTCGTCGAGCAGACGGACGAGGTGCCGCCCGGCAACATCGTGATGTTCTCCGCCCACGGCGTCGCCCCGACCGTGCACGACGAGGCGAAGGCCGGCCGGCTCGCCACCATCGACGCGACCTGCCCCCTGGTGACCAAGGTCCACAAGGAGGCCGTCCGGTTCGCCGACGAGGACTACGACATCCTGCTGATCGGCCACGAGGGCCACGAGGAGGTCATCGGAACCTCCGGCGAGGCCCCCGACCACATCCAGCTCGTCGACGGCCCCGAGGACGTCGCCAAGGTGGAGGTCCGCGACCCGTCGAAGGTCGTGTGGCTCTCCCAGACCACGCTCTCGGTGGACGAGACGATGGAGACGGTCGGCGCGCTGAAGGAGAAGTTCCCGCAGCTGATCTCTCCGCCCAGCGACGACATCTGCTACGCGACGCAGAACCGTCAGCTGGCCGTGAAGGAGATGGGCGCCGAGTCCGAGCTGGTGATCGTGGTCGGCTCGCGCAACTCCTCCAACTCCGTGCGCCTGGTCGAGGTCGCCAAGCTGGCCGGCGCCTCCGCCGCCTACCTGGTCGACTTCGCCGACGAGATCGAGGAGAGCTGGCTGGAGGGCGTCACCACGGTGGGCGTCACCTCGGGCGCCTCGGTGCCGGACGTGCTGGTCGAGCAGGTCCTCGAGTACCTGTCCCAGCGGGGCTTCGAGGACGTGGAGATCGTGAAGGCGGCCGAGGAGTCGATCACCTTCTCGCTGCCCAAGGAACTGCGGCGCGACCTCCGCGAGGAGGCGACGGCGCTGGTCGCCGAGCGCACGGGCGGCACGCAGGGCTGACCCCGCCTCCCGCCGTTTCCGGCCGTTTCCCGCCGTCGGAGGGCCCGCGCCTGCGGAAGGCGCGGGCCCTTCGCGCGTCCGCTCCTCACGTCCGCGGGGCCCGCTGCGTGTCCCGCCGCCCTTCTGCCCGCCCGGTGCATCACCGCCGTCACCACCACTCCCTGGTGGCACCGGAGTCGCGCCGAGGGCGCCCCGCACGCCGCCCGCGTGTCCCTGGTGCTCCCTCCCGGCACCCCCTTCCGGCGGTGACGGCCTGCCGCGCGTCGTAGCGTGGTGCCATGCAGATCTTCGGTGTGGACATCGGCGGCTCCGGAATCAAGGGCGCGCCCGTGGACCTGACGAGGGGCGACCTGGCGGCGGAGCGGCACAAGGTGCTGACCCCGCAGCCCTCGACCCCTGACGACGTGGCGGAGTGCGTCCGGGAGGTCGTCGACCACTTCGACTGGCACGGCCCGGTGGGCGTGACGTTCCCCGGCGTGGTCACCGGCGGTTCCACCGTCCGCACCGCGGCCAACGTCGACGCCGCCTGGGTGGACACGGACGCCGCCGCGCTGCTCGGCGGGCGGTTGGGCGGCATCCCGGTCACCGTGGTCAACGACGCGGACGCGGCGGGCGTCGCCGAGATGAACTTCGGCGCCGGTCAGGGCCGCAAGGGCACGGTGATCGTGCTGACCTTCGGCACCGGCATCGGCAGTGCGGTCTTCACCGACGGCGCGCTGGTCCCCAACACGGAGCTGGGGCACCTCGAGCTGAACGGCCACGACGCGGAGAAGCGGGCGTCCCACAAGGCCCGCGAGGACGGTGACCTCACCTGGGAGCACTGGGCGCGGCGGGTCGAGAAGTACCTGCGGCACGTCGAGATGCTGTTCTCGCCCGAGCTGTTCATCGTGGGCGGCGGGGTGAGCCGCAAGGCGGACAAGTTCCTCCCGCTGATCACCAAGGTGCGGGCGGAGATCGTTCCGGCGCGGCTCCAGAACAACGCGGGGATCGTGGGGGCGGCCATGTACGCCGCCCAGCAGCGCGGCTGACCCCGGGGCCGCGCCTCGGCGATCCGTTCCCGGCGCGGCCCCGCTGATCCTGTTCCTCTGCTCCTCCGGAACCCGACCTCGACGACCGGCGGCCGCCACCCGCACGTCTCCGTTGTGCGGGTGGCGGCCGGTCTGGTCCCGAATCCAGGTTCCCGGGGGCCTCTCCCTCGGGTTCTGCGGCTGCGGGTGAGGGCGGCGGTCAGCCCTCGCGGTAGGCGGCCGCGGCACCGCCCCCGGCGCCGGCCCCGGACGTGAACCGGATCCACCGCCCCGTCGCCACCAGCCCGGTGATCAGTACGCCCCCGTACAGCCACCCGGCCCCCATGGCCAGCGCCGTGAAGAAGCCCATCGCCTGCCCGCCGGCCCCGCTGCCGTCGGCGATGAAGAACAACCCCAGCGCGTACGCGATCGGCCCGACGATCGGCGCCGTCAACAGGTCACCCGGCCGCACCCACATCGCCGTGAGCAGGCTGACCGGCAGGAACAGCAGCCCGTAGACCGTGACCGACGCGCCCAGCAGCATGCTCAGCAGCCCCAGCGTCACCATCGCGGCCGTGCAGAACAGCCCGCACCCGAGCCCGGTGAGGCGCGGGTTGGGGAAGCGCCGCAGCCCGTCCGCCGCCGTCGTGCCCCGGTTCGCCGCCGCGGCGATCCACGAGACACGCGAGCCCCGCGCCGACTCCGCCGCCCGCCCGGTCCACCGGGCGAGTCCGTCCATCGCCCGCCCGGCCCGGTCGACCGCGCCGCCGCGCCCCGCCGGGCCGCGTCCGGACCCGGCGGCCGCCGCACCCGCGGGCATGGCGGCGGCCACGCCCGCCCCCGCGGCGACCGGCTGCGCACCCTGCGGGCGCCGGGGCCGTGGGGCCCGCCGCTCGCCGCCTCCGGAACCGCCCCCGCGAGCCTGCCCGGGCAGCCCCGTGCGGGCGTCGCGTCGCGACGCCGGCGCGGGCCGGGCGGCCGACCGTGATGTTCCCGTCGTCCTGTGATGCTCCACTCGCACAACCTAGGTCTGTTTATGTGCTGAATAGCCCTAATGACACGCCCAGGGGCCGCACTGGTCTGATGTTCGACAGTTACGGGTGCCCCGTCCGGCACGCCGTAGACTGGGGGATCGGTCCGCCTCAGGCCCGCCCGCCCTCTTCACCTCACGTAACGGGAAGTCGCAACGTGTCGCTCACGATCGGAATCGTCGGTCTGCCGAATGTCGGCAAGTCGACCCTGTTCAACGCCCTGACCAAGAACGACGTGCTTGCGGCCAACTACCCGTTCGCCACGATCGAGCCCAACGTGGGCGTCGTCGGCGTCCCCGACCCGCGGCTGGCGAAGCTCGCCGAGATCTTCGGCTCCGCGCGGGTGCTCCCCGCCACGGTCGACTTCGTCGACATCGCCGGCATCGTCCGCGGCGCCAGCGAGGGCGAGGGCCTGGGCAACAAGTTCCTCGCGAACATCCGCGAGTCCGACGCGATCTGCCAGGTCATCCGCGCCTTCAAGGACGAGAACGTCGTCCACGTCGACGGCAAGGTCTCGCCGAAGGACGACATCGAGACCATCAACACCGAGCTGATCCTGGCCGACCTCCAGACCATCGAGAAGGTCCTCCCGCGCCTCCAGAAGGAGTCCCGGATCAAGAAGGACATCGCCCCGAAGGTCAAGGCCGTCGAAGAGGCCAAGGAGATCCTGGAGCGCGGCGACACCCTCTTCTCCCAGGGCATCGTCCAGGGCACCGAGCGCAGCGAGCTGCTGCACGACCTGCACCTCCTCACCACCAAGCCCTTCCTCTACGTCTTCAACGTCGACGAGGACGAGCTGACCGACGACACCTTCAAGAACGAGCAGCGCGCGCTGGTCGCCCCGGCCGAGGCGATCTTCCTCAACGCCAAGCTCGAGGCGGACCTCGCCGAGCTCGACGAGGAGGACGCCATGGAGCTCCTCCAGTCCGTCGGCGCCGAGGAGCCCGGCCTCGCCACCCTCGCCCACGTCGGCTTCAACACCCTGGGCCTGCAGACCTACCTGACCGCCGGTCCCAAGGAGACCCGCGCCTGGACCATCAAGAAGGGCGCCACCGCGCCCGAGGCGGCCGGCGTGATCCACACGGACTTCCAGAAGGGCTTCATCAAGGCCGAGGTCATCTCCTTCGACGACCTCGTCGAGGCCGGCTCGGTCGCGGAGGCCCGCTCCAAGGGCCGCGCCCGCATGGAGGGCAAGGAGTACGTCATGCAGGACGGCGACGTGGTGGAGTTCCGCTTCAACGTTTAGCGGGTGCCAGACGTGCACGTCAGCGGGGTCGGTCCCGTCTCGGGCCGGCCCCGCCGGCGTTCCTGGTGCTGGATTTCTGCTGGTTGGCGTGGGGCGGTTCAGGGCGTGCCCGGGTCGTGTGCTGACGTGGCACTGACCCTTCCACGGCCGGAGGGTCGCGGGTGGTCAGACGGTGCGGATGACGGAAGCGGGCTTGATGTCCTGGGCATCGATGAGGGTGCGGATGTCGTCCGGGTCGGAGGTCCAGACAATGGCGCCGAGGGTGGCCGCCATCACGACGACGGTGGCGTCGACGACATCGGCAGTGCCCGCCTTGCCGCAGAGGATGCCCGCCGCCTTGGCGGTCTGCAGTCCCACGGGCGCGACGTTGCATCCGGCGAGGAACCGGCCGAGCCGGACCTGACGCCGGGAGTCCCGCCACGCCTGGCTCACGACGACGGAGGGGACGTGGATGTCGCGCCCGTCCTCCAATGCCAGGTGGTGGCGGGCCCACATGCGCCGGTCACCGTTGTCGATGGCGATGAGCGCACCAGCGTCGTAAAGGTAGGGGATGTTCACGCGGCGGAGGCTCCCGTGGTGCTGAGATACTCGGCGTCGGCGTCGGCCATTTCGGCGCGGGCGTCGGCGAGCTCTTCGGGGGTGAAGGCACTGTTCTCCGCCTGCCACTCCTTGACCACGGCCCGTCCGGCGCGTAGCCGCAGCTCGCGCTCGGCTGCTCCGGCGACGAGCCGGGACAGCGGGATGCCTTCTTCCTCGGCGGCGCTTGCCAAGGCCGCGACCAAGGACTCATCGAGGGTGATCGTCACCTTCTTGGTAGCCATACAAACACCATACCTCGGTATGGCATCGTGTGGATCGCAAGTCTGCTGGTTGGTTGTCGGCTCGTGGGGCCCGCCAGCCGTCTCCGCAGGTGGCAGCCCTCTGGGCGGCGTTCCGCTTCAACGCGCCAGGGCTCTCGCAGCTCGGCGCTCGGTAGAGCCGGCAGTGCCTAGGTCAGCGGGGTCGGTCCGGTGGTCGTGGTCCGGTGCGCGGTCACCCTGGGCGGCGGCGCGGCGGGGTGCCGAGAGCGTGACAGCGGACCGAGCCCTCGACCGGGCTGACGCTGCGGCCTCTGCCAAGGGGGCGTCGAGGCGGGGCGGGAGTCGTCGGACGGAGCCGGTCCGCGGTCGGTCGGCTGAGACGGGTCGGCGGTAGCCTGCTCGGCGTGCCGCAGAAGTACGTCGAGTTCCGTCTCGCATCGGAGGACATCTCCACCGTCCGGTTCGGCGTGTCGCCGGGGCATGAGATCGTCCACGCCGTGCGAACCCTCAGCCGGCCGCAGGAGCAGCCGCTGCAGTGGGGATGGGTCCGGGCCGTGCGTGCCGACGTCCCGCGGGAGACCCTCGAGTTGCTGCGCCTCGTCGTGGGCGAGGACGGGTACGCGCCCGATCTGTTCACCTCGCCCGCGTCGTGGGATCTCACGCCCGCGGACGAGATCGAGCGACTGCGGCAGGCGCCGCTCCAGCCGATCTCGGTGGACCTGCGCAAGCGCGCGGTCCGCAGCGCCGGCGTCGCGCGGGCCGCGCTCGAGAGGATGGCGGACGATCCCGAGAGGATCCGCGCCGTGATCGTGCGCCACGTCGAGGCGCTGTGGGAGACCGCACTCGCGCCGTACTGGGCGCAGATCGAACGCATCCTGCATGCGGACATCGGCTCCCGGGTGCGACGGATGACCACGGACGGCCTGGCCGGGATGGCGGCCGACCTCGGCGAAGCGGTTGAGTGGAGCGCCGACACCGGCTTCGACACCGTGCGCGTGCGGATGGAACGGCACGAGGAGGTCGTCGACTGCCAGGGGCGGGGCCTCGTGCTCGTGCCGTCGTTCTTCGCACGCCACTGCGCGGTGCTCACGGAGCCGCCCGCGCAGCCGACGCTGTTCCACCCCGCGCTCGGTGTGTCCGAGGTGTGGCACCGTGCCGATTCGGCGGACGCGCTGGCGGGCCTGCTCGGGGAGAGCCGTGCGGCGGTGCTCCTCGCGCTCGGCGCGCCGCTGTCGACGACGGAGACCGCGGGAGAGGCAGGGATAGCGGCTTCCACCGCGTCCCACCATCTCGACGCCCTGCGCGCCGCCGGGCTCATCGCGTCCCGGCGCGCCGGGCGGCGCGTGCTGCACGCGCGTACGCCGCTCGGCGACGCGCTCGTCCACCGCGTCTGACGTGGCGGACGAGCGCGGCCGGGCCGCAGCGGAGGCCGCGGAGGGTCACCGCCCGGGAACGGGGTCCGGTCCCGTGCCGTGCTCGGCGACGTACGCCTGCGGACCCTGCTCGGCGGCCTGGGGCTCCATGTAGAGGAACTCGAGGATGTTGCCGTCCGGGTCCTCGAGGGAGCGCCCGTACATGAACCCGTGGTCCTGCGCGGGGCGCGGCTCGCGGCCGCCGGCGGTGACACCGGCGTCGACGGTCGTGTCGACGTGCTCCCGCGAGTCGCGCGAGAACGACACCAGCGCCTGGGCGACCTTGTGCGGGTCGGCGATCTCCTTGTCCGTGAACTGGGAGAAGTGTCCGTGGGTGAGCACCATGAAGTTCGTGTGCTCGTCCCAGATGACGCAGGCGGCGTTCTCGTCGGTGAACATGGGGTTGATGTCGCAGCCGAGCGCCGTGTAGAAGGCCTTGCTGCGCTCGAGGTCGGTCGTGGTGAGGTTGACGAAGATCATGAGGTCTCCTGATGTCGGACTGGCCGTTCCTGCCGTTGCCTTACGGAGATCAGGCTGGCACCAGGGGCGTGGACGTCCCATCGATTCGACCGACGTCGAAAGGTCACGCGGTTCCGTGCGGCGACTGGTCATGGCCCCAGAGCCGACAGGGTCGTCCGGCAAGGGGGAGGGGCGCCCCTCGGTCGGTGTTCCGGTTGAATGGCGCGTCGGAGTGGTGGTCGAGCCGGAGGGGGCGGACGGGGTGCGGCGGGTCTCGGTGGTGGGGTGCTCGGGGTCGGGCAAGTCGACGGTGGCGGGGCGGCTCTCCGGGATACTCGGTGTGCCGCACGTCGAGCTGGACGCGTTGCACTGGGGGCCCGGCTGGACCGAGGCCTCGGCCGAGGAGCTGAGCGAACGGGTCCGGCGGGCCACGGCAGCCGACGCCTGGATCGTGGACGGCAACTACCAGAGCAAGATCGGCACCCTGGTGTGGGAGCGGGCGGACACCGTCGTATGGGTGAACCCCTCCCGGTGGCGGGTGCTGTGGCGCGCCCTGAGCCGGACCGTGCGGCGGGCGGCGACCGGCCAGGAGTTGTGGAACGGCAACCGTGAGACGTGGCGCGGTCTGATGTTCTGGCGCGGCGAGGACTCCATCCTGTGGTGGGCGTGGTCCTCGTATCCGGGCGTCCAGAAGCGTTACGAGGAGGCCATGCGCGATCCACGGGCCGCGCACCTGGTCTTCCACCGGCTGAGGACGGCGAAGGAGGTCGAGGACTTCCTGGCCGGCCTCGCGCGCGACCGTCACGATCGTCACGACCGCCCGGAGGGGTAGCCCACGAGGGCGGTCCGATGCAGGGGAGTCCTCACACGACCCCGGCGTGCCGTGGGCCGTGGGGCGGCGGCCGGCCGGAGTCGTGTCAGCGGCTCAGCGGTTCTCAGCGGCTCGGTGGTCCTCAGCGGTCCTCGCCGTGCCGCGGGAGTTCCAGTTCCAGCGGGCCGCAGCCGAGGCGGGCGGCCTCGGCCTCGACGTAGCGGGGGAAGAGGTCGCGCACGTCCGCGCTCGCCCCGCTCTGCGAGGCACGGACGACGAAGGCCGTCTCGCCCGTCGGGCAAGGGGCCACGAAGATGCCGAGGTTGGTGCCGAGGCCGCCGAACCCGACGGCGGAGCGCACCCGGTCGCCCTCGTACAGCGCCGCCTTCCTGAACATCCCGGTCAGCCTCGGGTCCTCGACGGTCATCAGGCGCTGCCTCGGCTGCGAGAGGGAGATGTCCCGGTCGCAGGTGCGCACGGGGCCGTGCCCGACGGTGATCAGGGGAGCCTGGTGTGGCCGGCGCGCCTTCGGCAGGGTCAGCCCCTTGACGCCGCAGAGCGCGTCAGGCTTCTCGCCGCGGGTGTAGCGAGCGGCCTCCGGCAGGCGTTCGACAGGATCGGCGATCGTGCCGGCGCAGCCGAGGTCCTCGCCGACCTTGTTGACGAGTTTCACGACGATGCGGGCCATTGCGTCACGCTCCTCGGTGCCCGGCTCCCTGTCGGTGACCCACGTGCCCTGGGCGACGTCCACGACGGTCGGCCCCTCGTCCTTGCCGGGGCGCCCCAGACAGCCGTCCGGGAGGGCGAGCCAGGCGCGGTTGTCCGAGGCCATGCCCAGCAGGCCCCCGCCGAGCGGAGTGAGACGAGCGGACAGGAACTCCTCGGTCCACTGGTCGTCGCCGCCCTGGCGGTCGTCCAGCCGGTGCACCCGGACGGTCAGTGCCCACGCGTCGCCGTCGCTGTTCGTGAGCCGGCAGCCGCCGGCGGGACCGGTCGTCGACTGCTCGTTGTGAAGAACGGGAGCGTCGACCGCCGTGACGTTCTCCGGCTCGCGGAACGTCGCCGCGAGGTCGTCGCGGGACAGGGCGCCCCAGCACAGCTCGTCCGGCGCGAACGGTCCGGCCTGCGTCTGCCAGGCCACCGCGCCGGCGCCGAGAAGCATCCCGGCCAGGCCCGCGGCCAGCAACGGGCGCACCCGGCCGCGCAGCAGCACACCCAAGTGCCACCAGCGTGGGGGTCGTTCACCCGGTGTGTCCCGGCCGACGGCCGGAGGTCGGCGGGGGGGTCTGCGGCTCGGGCTCGGGCTCGGGCCGGGGGGAGGCGTTCGACTCGTCCGCGGTGCTGCTCACCGGTCGGCTCCCTCGGGGTCGCTGGCGTCGCTGGGGGCGATGGGGGCGCAGCCCAGGCGGGCAGCGGCCGCGTCGGCGAAGGCGGCGAGATGGCGGAGGTCGGTGGAGACGCCGTTCGCCGTGAGGACGACGGTCCGGCCGGCGCACTCGGCCCGCACGACCGCGTACTCCTTGCCGAGGCTGCCCGTGCCGCGCCAGCCACGGGCCACCGGCCGCTGCCCCGTGACGCCGTCGAACACCGCGGCCAGCCGGGGCTGTGCGACCGCCGCCAGGTCCAGGTAGGGCGTGCCGTCCTTGTCGCTGCGGACACTGCACGTCTGCAGGTCCCGGGTAAACGCGCCGATCCGGTACTCGAGCCTCTCCATGCCGAGGTACAGGCCGCGGACGCCGCAGACGTCCTCTTCGGAGCCGATGAAGCTCTCCTCGGCACCCGGCAGGTCGAGGAGCGGTGAAGTGACCTCCAGCGGCTCGTCGGGCGCGCAGCCGGCGGCCGCCATACCGCGGTTGGCCACCTCCACGAGGAGGACCGCCGCCTGCCGGGCGCCGCCCAGGTCGGCCGGGCTGTCCGTCGTGTACGAGGAGCCGCTGGTGTAGACGCCGGAGGTCCGCAGGGTGACGACGGTCGGCCGGCCGTCCTCGGTGTCGCAGGACTCCGGGAGGACCAGCAGGCCACCGTGCGCGTTCACCGTGCCCGGCAGGCCGTCCGGGAGCGGGACCACGTCACCGCCCAGGAAGCCGTCCCGCAGCTTCTCGAAGCGGGGCTCCGCGGCCTCGGGGAGCGGGCCGTACTCGACGGTCACCCGCTCGTCGCTGGTGACCTCGTCGCCGTCGTAACCGCTCGTGTAGTCGGCGGCGATGACGATCTCGCAGCTGCCGGTCGGGCGCTCGTGGGTGGGAGCCGTCTCCTCGCTGGTCCGTGAACCCTCGTCGTCCTCGCCGAAGGCCTCGTCGCCGAGGAAGCCGGGACCGCTGTCCTCCTCCCACGCACCCCAGCAGTAACGTTCCTTCGGCCACGGCCAGGTGTCCGCCGCCCAGGTGCCGAGGCCGGTACCGGCCAGGACGAGCACCACGGCCGACGTCAGCAGCAGCCGACCGCGCCCGCTGTGCGGCAACCGCCCGCGCAGCAGGCCGGCTTTCGCGCGCGCCTCGTCCATCCCGTCACCCCCGTGATCCCCTCGGTCGGGCGAGTGTAGCGCCGCCGTCACTCAGCGCGTCGGGGCGGGGACGGTGCGGCACCGGTGCTCGGACGAGGTGACGGGACCTCGAGGCCGCCCGCCGGAGCGCCGGCGCGCCCGGCCGTGTCGCCCCGGCCTCGCGGCCCGCGATCTCCTCCGGCGACAAGCCCCGGCCGGCCGGAGGGAGGAGCGGCAAGGCGGGGAGATTGCCGCCGCCTGCGGGGTGCGGCCGGTCCGGGGCGCGTGTGCGTGGCGTCGCCCGGGAGGGGCCGGTCCGGCGACCGATCCGGTGAATTACAGCGACACGCCGCGTCTAATCACGCTGTGTGGCTATATCACCACTATCCGCAATCTCTTCGGATCGTCTGATCAAGTCACGGCGGATCGTCACCCCGGAGGCCGTAGTGGGGGCGTTGGACAAAATAGAACGCAGCTTCGAGACCATGGTGAACGGGGCGTTCGCCAAAGTGTTCAAGTCCGCGGTCCAGCCCGTGGAGTACATCGGCGCGCTCAAACGCGAGTGCGACATCAATGCCAGGATCTGGGACCGCGACTGCGTCATCGTGCCCAACTGCTTCGTCATCGAGCTGAACCCGGGCGATCACGAGGTGCAGAGCTCGTGCCTGGTCATGCTCGGTGAGGAGCTGGTGCACAAGCTCCGCGAGTACGCCGAGCAGCAGCACTACTCGTTCGTGGGCCCGCTGAAGGTGCAGCTGCAGCGGACCCAGCGGCTGAAGGCCGGACGGTTCCGCGTGCGCAGCCGCATCGAGGTCCCTCCCGACGTGCAGCGCGCCCTGCAGGCCAACGAGCGCTACCACACCACGTACGCGATGTCGGCCGTGATGGGCAAGGAACGAGGCCCGGCCTGGCAGCCGCCCCCGCACGTCGTGAGGGAGGAGAAGCGGGTGCTGACCGTCGAGCAGTTCATATCCCTCGGCCTGACGTTCACCCAGGACGGCATGCTCGCCCGTGTCTACCCGCCGAGCGCTCCCACCGGCTCGGTGAAGCCGCCGCCACGCCTGCTGGAGTCCGGTACGGACCACACGGGGGTGGCCGTGATGGCGGGAGCGGGCCCGGAGCCACGCGCCCTGCCTCCCGCGTACGGGATACCTCCCGCGCTCCCTCCTGCTCACGGGGTGCGTCCCGCGCTCGTCCCCGCGGACGTCGGCCGTACGGCCCGCCGGGGGCGGGAGGCCGGCCGACGGCACCTCGCCAACCCGCCCGAGCCGTGGGGCGGGCGCCTGACCACGGGGGGACCGCCGGTCCCTCCCGTGGCCCTCGACGGTCCGCCGCGCGCGGACGCCGCCCGCCTCCGGTCCGGCCGCCGGACCCTGCCGCCGGCCGGGGAACAGGGCCGTCGTCATGCCGCCGACCCGGTGCCCGACCGATCTCCCACCCCTGCGAAAGGACCCACCGTGACCAACGACCGCGACGCCTCCGGCGGCAGCCCCACGCCCGACGGGAGGCCGGAGGGATCCGACGGAGCCGACCTCGTGCCCACTCCCGCGCAGGCCCCGGCCGAGGAGCACCCGAACGGCGTGGGGCAGGCGCCCCCGCCACCCGGCGGGGCGCAGCAGCATCACGCCGCGCCGGTCGCGCACGGCATCGGTCCCGGCATCGGTCCCGGCGGCGGTCCCGGCGGTGGTCCGGGTGCCGGCCCCGGCGTGGAGCACCCGCCGCCGCCCCCGCACGCCCCGCAGGTGGGCTGGGGCGGGTACGCGCCGCCGCACGGCGCTCCGGGGATGCCGCAGTCCTACGGGCCGCAGGCGCACTACGGTCAGGCGCACTGGCCGGCGCCGGACCCGGGCGCCCGTGCCGGGGTCCTGGGGCTCAGCGCCGCGGTCGAGCTCTCCTCCGACCGTCTGCTGCGCAAGCGGGCCGGCGAGCGCCGCGGCCTGAACCGTCTGCGCATCGGCGGCAGGAAGGCGGAGCGGGAGCGGGAGCAGAAGCTGGCCGTCCTGCGCACCCCGGTGACCCAGTGCCACAAGATCGCCGTCATCAGCCTGAAGGGCGGGGTCGGCAAGACGACCACCACGACCGCGCTGGGGGCCACCCTCGCCACCGAGCGACAGGACCGCGTCGTCGCGATCGACGCCAACCCGGACGCCGGAACCCTCAGCCGGCGGGTGCGCTGCGGGACCAACGCCACCATCCGGGACCTGGTGGCCGAGATCCCGAACATCGACAACTACATGGCCGTCCGGCGCTTCACCTCCCAGTCGCCGAGCGGACTGGAGATCCTCGCCAACGAGGCGGACCCCGCGCTGTCCACGGCGTTCAGCGAGGAGGACTACCGGAAGGTGATCGGCTGCCTCGGCCAGCACTATCCGATCGTGCTCACCGACTCCGGCACCGGCCTGCTGCACAGCGCGATGCGGGGCATCCTGGACCACGCGGACCAGCTGATCCTGGTCGCCACGCCCAGCGTGGACGGCGCCACCAGCGCCAGCACCACCCTGGACTGGCTCAACGCGCACGGCTACGAGGACCTCGTCCACCGGAGCATCACGGTGATCTCCGAGGCCCGCCGGAAGAGCAGGAACGTGCGGGTGGACGACGTCGTGCACCACTTCCACGCCCGCTGCCGGGGCGTCGTGATCGTCCCCTTCGACGAGCACCTCGCCGCGGGTTCCGAGGTGGACCTGGAGCAGCTGAAGTCGCGGACCCGGGAGGCCTACTTCGACCTGGCGACGCTGGTGGCCGCGGACTTCCCCCGCACCCAGCCCGAGCCCGTCAGCTGGGGGGCCTCCTACCCGCACGCGGGGTACAACGCGGCCAGCATGTTCACCGCCCCCGCCTGGGGCTGACCGACGGCCCGCCGCCGACGACGGCCCCCGGACCCGCGCTCACGGCGCGCTCCGGGGGCCGTCGTCGATCCCGGCGGGCGGGCCGTTGTGGCGGCGCTGCCGCGGTGGAACAGTCGGGCCCGACGACGAGGGACGACGACCGACGACGAGGGACGGGGGAGTGGCGATGCGGGCAGGGGTGTACCTGGCTCATCCACGGGCGGGGAGCTTCAACCACGCGGTGTTCGACGCGGTGGTGGGGGAGCTGCGGGGCCGCGGCTGCGAGGTCGTCGCGCACGACCTGTGCGCCGAGGGGTTCCCGCCGGTGCTGTCGGCGCGGGAGACGGGGACCGTGGAGACCGGCGCCGCGGACGACGGCGACGAGCAGGTCGCGCTGCACCGCGCGGAGGTGGCCACGCTGGACGTCCTGGTCCTCGTCCACCCGAACTGGTGGGGCATGCCGCCGGCCGTGCTGGCCGGGTGGGTGCAGCGGGTGTTCGTGCCGGGCGTCGCGTACAAGCTGGGCACCGCGGAGGGCGAGCCGGACGGCATGCTGCGGGCCCGCCGGGCGCTGGTGCTGAACACCTCCGACACCCCCGCCGAGAGGGAGGACGCCGTGTTCGGCGATCCGCTGGAGCGGATCTGGGCGGCGTGCGTCCTGCCGTACGTGGGGGTCGAGGACGTCCGCCGGGTCGTGTTCCGGACGGTCACCGGCTCCGACGACGCGACCCGTGAGGCATGGCTCGGGGAGGCACGCCGGCACGCGGCCGCCCTGCTGGAGTGACGTGGCTCCGTGCTCCTGGCCTGCGGTGCCGGGGTCCGGCGCGCGGACCGCACACGTTTCGCACGCCGCGCGCGGCGGCCGGAGGGCTGGGATGCTGGAGACGTGGCCGGGCGTCCCATGCCCTGCGGACAGTGGTGGTGAGCGCTGTGGCAGAGAAGCGGAGCGGGACCGGGGGTGGAAGCGATCACGGGGCCGGGAGCGGGGCGGTTTCCGCGAAGGATCGCGGTGCGGGCCCGGCGCCGGGTCCTGATGCGGGGACGGTGCCGGGTCCTGGTGCGAGCGCCGTGCCGGATACCGGTGCGAGCACGGTGCAGGAACCGCCGGCCGAGGGGCCGGCGGACGCCCAGGCGGAGCCGGACGCCGGGCGAGGGACGGCACCGCCGCCGGAGCCCTCGCCAGAGCCGCCGGAGCCTCCCGGGGAGCCGCCGGTGCTGCTGGAGCCTCCTGGGGAGCCGCCGGTGCTGCTGGAACCTCCCGGGGAGCCGCCGGAGTCGGCGGGACCTCCCGCGGAGCCGGCCGGGCCCACCGGGCCCACCGGGCGGACCAGGCCCATCCGGCCGGCCGAGGAATGGCCCGCGGACCCGTTCCTGCGGACCCGGATCGTGCCGCCGGTGCGGCCCGCCACCTACCTGCCGCGCCCGCGGCTGCTGCGGCACCTGGACCGGGCGCTGCGGACCCCGCTCACGCTGGTCGACGGGCCGGCCGGCGCGGGCAAGACCCTGCTGACGGCCGACTGGGTCGCCGGCCTCCGGGAGCCGGTCGCCTGGCTCACCGTCGAGGCGGGCGACGAGCGGCCGGGCGTGTTCTGGGCGTACCTGCTCAGGGCGCTCCGCGGCTGCGGCGCGCTCGGCCCCGGCCCGCTCCCGGCGGACGCCGCCCAGATGGACGGCAGGCTGCTGGCGGCGCTGGCCGCCGAGCTGGACGAGGGCGGGCGGCCCGTGGTCGTCGTGCTCGACGAGTTCGACCGGGTGGACGCCCCGGAGGTCGCCGAGCAGCTGGAGTTCGTCCTGCACCACGCCGGGCCCTGCCTGCACCTGGTCCTGGTCACCCGCACCGAGCCGCTGCTCCCCCTGCACCGCTACCGGGCGGCCGGCGAACTGACCGAGATCCGGGCCGCCGACCTGGCGTTCACGCCCGAGGAGGCCGTCTCCCTGCTGGAGCTGCACGGACTGGGCCTCACGGCGCCGACCGCGCGCGCCCTGGTGGACCGCACCCGCGGCTGGGCGGCCGGGCTCGGCCTGTCCGCACTGGCGGCGCGGGAGAGCGCCGACCCGGAGGGCTACCTGAAGGAGTTCGAGGCGGGCCACAGCGCGATCGCGGACTTCCTGCTGGCCGAGGTGCTGGAGGGGCGGACGGAGCGGACGCAGGACCTGCTGCTGCGGGTGAGCGTCCTGGAACGGTTCTGCCCCGACCTGGCGAACGCGCTGACCGGCCGGGTCGACGCCGAGCCGCTGCTCGTCGACCTGCACCGGGCGAACGCCTTCGTCGAGGACCTCGGACACTCCTGGTACCGGCTCCACCCGCTGTTCGGCGAGATCCTGCGGGCCCACCTGCGGGTGCGCCTGCCCGGCGTCGAACCGGAGCTGCACCGGCGGGCCGCACGGTGGCTGCACCGGTCGGGGTTCCTCCCGGAGACCCTGGCCCACAGCGCCGCGGCGGGGGAGTGGGACTTCGCGGCCGGCGCGCTCGTCGGCGACCTCGCCATCGGCCGCCTCTTCACCGGGCTGCGCGCCGGCGACCTGACGGAACTGTTCTCCGGCATGACGCCCGAGGCCCGGACGCCCGCGACGGACCTGGTGCGGGCGGCCCGCGACCTGTCACGGTGCGACCCGCAGCGGGCGGTGGCCCGCCTGCGCCGCGTCGAGGCGGGCCTGCCCGAGGGACGCTTCCCCGAGGAGTGCCTGGCCGACGGCACGCCCGACCCGGCCGCCGCACGGCTCAGCCGCGCGCTGCTGGAGGCGCTGGCCGCACGGCTGTCCGGCAGCCCGGCGCGCGCCGACGAGGCCGCCCGGGCCGCCGACGAGCTGCGGCGGGAGGTTCCCGAGCGCCTCCTGGCGGAGCACCCCGAGCTGACCGCCCTCCTGCTCACCCACGTGGGGTCGGCACGCCTGTGGGCCGGACGGTTCGAGGCCGCGCGCGCCGCCCTGACCGCCGTGGTGCGCACCCCCGCCGGCCCCTCCACCGTGCTGCCCCGGGAGGACGCGCTGGCACACCTGGCGCTGCTCGACCACCTCACCGGCTGGACCGGCCGGGCGGAGCGCAGAGCCTCGGCCGCGCTGGCCGAGGAGGAGCGGGCAGGACTGGCCGGGCCCTCCGGCTCCGGCCTCGCCCGGCTGGTGCTGGCCGTCGTGGCCGTGGACCGTCACGAGCTGGACCGGGCCAGGGAGCTGCTCGGCGCGGCCGACCCGGCGTCCGGCCACCTCGGCACGGGCGCCCGCGACCCGGTGCCGGCCGCCGCCAGGGCCCTCGCCACCGCCCGTCTGCTGCTCGCCGAGGGCAAGGCCCGGGCCGCCGCCGAGGCCGTGGACGCGCCGGTCGCCGCCGTCGTAGCCTCGCCGTGGGCGTCCGGGCACGCGGCGGTCGTCACCGCCGCCGCCCACCTGGCCGAGGGGCGCCCGGACGCGGCCGCGGCCCTGCTCGACGGCGTGCCCGGCGACCAGCCGGCCTGCGCCGTGGAGGCGGCGGCGGTCCAGCTCGCCGCCGGGCGCGCCAAGGCCGCCGCCGGGCTGCTCGACGGTCTGCGCGCCCACGGCGGGGCGGGTCCGGCGGTGGCGGTGCGGGCCGCGCTGGTGCGCGCCGGGGCGGCGGACGCCGCGGGGGACGGGGCCACCGCGCGCAAGCTGGTCGAGCGGGCCCTCCTCGACGCCCGGCGGGAGCAGCTGCGGCGTCCCTTCCTCGACGCCGGGGCGTGGATCCGGCCGGTCCTGGCCTCCGGCGGGACCCGCGAACTGGCGGCGGGCTGGCTCACGCCCGGGCCGTCGGTGCGGCACGGGGAGCGGCCGTCGCCGTCGCCCTCGCCGGCCCCGGACCTCGTCGCGGCCGAGCTGAGCGGGCGGGAGCGGGACGTGCTGGTGCGGCTGGCCGGGATGATGTCCACCGAGGAGATCGCCGCCGACCTCCACGTGTCGGTCAACACGGTGAAGTCGCACCTCAAGAGCGTCTACCGGAAGCTGGCGGTGAACCGGCGCGGCGACGCGGTGCGCCGCGCCCGCGAGCTCGGGCTGCTCTGACCGCCGCCACCGGGCCGCCCGCCTCACAGGTGCCGTGAGCCTCCCCCTCACAGGTGCCGTGAGGGGAGGCGGCCCGAGGCGCAGGCGGCCCGGAGCGCCGCGTGATCGCGTTCGTTCTGGTCGGCGTAGGCCTGGGCGAACTCCGCCAGGGCCCGGTCGAAGCGGTCGCCGCCGCCCAGGTAGGCGGCGACGGCGACGGGATCGCCGGAACGGGCATGGGCCCGTGCCAGGCAGGCGCCGCACTGCCGGGCGAACAGGACGAGCAGCTCGAGGTCCATGGTCTCCGGCCGCGCGATGCCCTTCCAGTCCCACAGCTGGCGGACGTAGAAGTCCCGCTCCTGCCCGTCGAGGCCCACGACGTGCGTCCAGCCGAGGAAGATGTCGCTGGTCGTCTGCATCAGGTGCTGGCCGGTCACCACCCGGCGGCCCTGGTTCTCGTGCCGTTCGCCGTCCACGTGGTCGGCCAGGACGGACTCCTGCGCCTCCTTGGCCTGCAGCAGCAGGGGATCGTCGTCGTCCCGGCCGAGGAGCAGCACCACCCAGCAGCGGGTGCCGACGCTGCCGACGCCGACCACCTTCCTCGCCATGTCGACCAGGCGGTAGTGCCGCAGCAGGTGCCGGCGCTCGGGCGGCAGGGACGCCGCGTACCCGTCCAGGACCGCCCGCATCTCCTGCGCCCGCGCGGCCTCCGACGGGCGGTCGCGCAGCTCGTGCAGCGGGGTGAGCAGCGGGGGGTCCGAGGCGATGCGGCGGCCCTCGTGCGTCATCCGGGTCAGCTTGGCGAAGGCCTTCAGATGGGTCCGGGTGCGGGCCCGGTCGGCGGCCACGGCGGTGCGGCGGCCGGCCTCCGCGTCCGCCGTCGCGGCCAGCTCCCGGATCCGGTCGGCGTCGTCCTGCGCGTACCAGACGTCCAGGGTGCGCATGCCGGCGAACTGCCGCATCCGCTCCCGGTAGGCGCGCACACAGGCCCGCACGACCTCGTCCTGCCGCCGGACGGACAGGCCGTTCGCCCGGGCCGCCGTCACGAACCCGGACGCCAGACGCTTCACGTCCCACTCGAACGGGCCCTGATGGGTTTCGTCGAAGTCGTTGACGTCGAAGACCAGCCGCCGCTCGGGGGAGGCCAGCAACCGGAAGTTCAGCGGGTGGGCGTCACCGCACAGCTGCACCCGCAGCCCGGTGTCGGGCAGGGGCCCGAGGTCCGCCGCCATGATCGCCGCGGCGCCGCGGTAGAAGCGGAACGGCGACTCGAGCATGCGGCCGTAGCGGATCGGCACCAGCTCGGCGACCCGGGACCGCGACTGCTCCTCCAGCAGGCGGATCGGGTCGAAACGCCCCTTCGCCGGCTCGTACCGGCCGTGGCCCGACCGTGGAGCCCGGGCGCGCGCGTCCCTTCCGTGGGCCGCGCGCTCGGCGGGGGACAGGGACGGGGTGAAAGCGCTGGACTCGGTCATCGTCCGGCCTCCTGGTGGTGCGGACCGTGCGAGCCGTGCGGACTCCTACGGACCTGTGCGGACCTCCGCGGACCTCCGCGGACCTGTGCGGACCTGCGCGGACCTGCGCGGACCCGTGCGGACCCGTGCGGACACGGCGACTGGCCCTTCCATGGCACCACCCGCGGGTCCCGCGCGGCTCACCCCTGCCGGGTGAGGCCCGAGCGGGGTCCGCCGGTCCACGCTGACCTGGTACCCACCGGTCGCCGAGCGTCCGGACCACACGAAACGAGGTGCACGATGAGCGCGTCCCACACCACTCAGACCCGGTCGGCGCACACGGCCAAGCAGGGTTGGGCGAGCGGCCTGACCGCCTTCGCCGCCGTGATGCTGTTCCTCCTCGGCCTGCTCAACCTCTTCCGGGGGATCATGGCCATCGCGGAGGACGACGTCTTCGTCACCACTCCGAACTACGTGTTCCAGTTCGACCTGACGGGCTGGGGCTGGATCCACCTCATCCTCGGCGCCGTCGGGATCCTGCTCGCCGTCGGGCTGTTCAAGGACGCCACCTGGGCGCGGGTCGCCGGCGTGGCCATCGCCGCGCTGCTGATCATCGCCAACTTCCTGTCGCTGCCGTACTACCCGATCTGGTCGCTGGTGATGATCGCCATCGCGGGCTTCGTCATCTGGGCCCTGTGCGTCCACCGCGACGCCGGGTTCGACCGCTGAGGTCCGGTGTCCTCCGCGGAGAAGGCGGGACGACCGGTGACACCTGACGGCGGGAACCGGGACCGGACCGAGGCCGGACGGGAACCCGCGGCGACGGGGGCGGCGACAGCCGCCCCCGCGCTCGTGGGCCCCGTGGCACGGGCGCGGCTCGCCGTGCTCGCCCTGCTGGCGAGCGCGGCGGTGCCGCTGGTCGCCGCGGGCCTGCGGAGCGTGCTGTGGGCGCTGCTCGGCTTCGCCGGCCTGGCGCTCGCCGCGGCCGGCCTGTGGTGGATGCTGGCGCACACCGGCGTCCTGCGGGCCCTCGGGGCCCTCCTCGCGGTGGCCGCGCCGGTCGCCGTCCTGGTCCTGTTCGCCGTCGTCGGCATGCTCCTGCCCGCGCTGCTGTCCCTCGCCCTGTGGGCGCTCGCCTCCACGACGGCACGCACCGCCCTGGGGCCCGGAGCGGCCTCCGCCGCCGCACGGCAGCGGGGGCGGGCCCCCACCGAGGCGCCCCGCGCGCCCTGGGTGCTGATGAACCCGCGCTCCGGCGGAGGCAAGGTGGGCCGCTTCCACCTGGTGGAGAGGGCCGAGGCGGCGGGCTGCCGGGTCGTCCTGCTCGACGGGAGCCAGGACGTCGCCGCACTGGCCCGGCAGGCGGTCGCCGACGGGGCCGACCTCCTCGCGGTGGCGGGCGGCGACGGCACCCAGGCCCTGGTGGCGGAGGTCGCCGCGCGCCACGACGTGCCGTTCATGGTGATCCCGGCCGGCACCCGCAACCACTTCGCGCTCGACCTCGGCCTGGACCGCGAGGACCCGGCGGGCGCGCTCGACGCGCTGGCGCACGGGACCGAGATTCGGGTGGACCTGGGCTTCGCCGCGGACCGGGTCTTCGTCAACAACGCCTCCTTCGGCGTGTACGGGTTCGTCGTCACCGACCCCGCGTACCGCGACGCCAAGGCGGGCACCACCCTGCGCGCCCTGCCCGCGCTCCTCACCGGCGAGGACGCGCCCCGGCTGCGGATGCGGGCCGGCGACGTCGGCGTGGACGGGCTCCAGGCCCTGCTGGTCAGCAACAACCCCTACGGGCGCGCCGTCGACGCGGCCTCCCCCGGGCGCCGCGAACGGCTCGACACGGGACTGCTCGGAGTGGTGGGCGTACGGGTCGCCGACGCCGCCCAGGCCGCGGGACTCGTCCGGGGTCCGCACGCGGAGGGCCTGGTCCGGCTCACCGCGGAACAGGTCGTCGTCACGTCCGCCACGGACACCGCCCTGCCGGTCGGCATCGACGGCGAGCACGCCGTCCTGCCGTCGCCGGTGGTGTGCCGCGTCGAGCCCGGCGCGCTCCGGGTCCGCGTGCCGCGCCGGCGCCGACTGCGCCCGTCCCGCGCCACGGTCACCGACTGGCGGAAGGTCGCCCGACTGGCCCTGGGCCGCGCCCGGGAGACGGACGACGACGGTGACGGACGGGGACGACCCTGAAGGGAGAGGCCCGTGTCCACGATCGCAGGCACCCCCGGAGCACCGGACGGGGCGGGACGGACCCGGCAGGACTACACCGGCGGCATCCACGGATCCCTGCTCGCCGCCTCGGTGGTGATCGGCGCCGGCAGCCTGGGCCGGTTCCCGCGCCTGCACCTGGTGCTGCTCCTGCTGCTCACCGGCGTGGTGTTCTGGACCGCCCACGTGCACGCCCAGCTGTTCGGGGCGCGCCTGGCGCGGCACGCGCCGGACCGCCGGACGGTGCTGCACGTCTGCCGGGAGGAGTGGCCGATCGTCAAGGCCGCCGTCCCCCCGGCCGCGGCGGTGGCGGCCGGCGGGCTGCTCGGTCTGGACGTGCAGGGCTCCCTGTGGCTCGCGGTGTCGGTGGCCGTGGCCGGGCAGGTGGGCTGGTCGGTGGCCGCGGCGCGCAGCGCGGGCGCCCCCTGGCGTCTGGTCGCGGTCACCGCGTCGGTGAACCTGCTGCTCGGGCTGCTGATCATCTCCTTCAAGGTGGTCCTCAAGTGACCGGCCCGCGTACGGGTGACCCGCGTACCGGGTGACGGTCACCTCCGAGGGGTGAGGCACGCGGGGGAGCGGGGGTGGAGTATCGCGGGGAGAGGGCACCGTCGGACCTGCCGGAGACGCCTGATCCGGGGAAGGACACCTCGTGCGCTACGAGATCCGAGTCGAGGGACACCTGTCGGAGACGCTCGCCAGCACCTTCCAGGAGCTGGACCACGTGGTGATGGCCGGGCAGACGGTGCTGTACGGCCCCGTCGTCGACGAGGCCCACCTGTACGGCCTGCTGGCGCGCTGCCGGTCGCTGGGACTGCGGGTGGTGGAGATGCGGCAGCTCCCGGAATGACGTGGCGCGGCCGCACCGACGTGGCGCGGCCGGGCGGCCGCCGAGTCACCCGTGCCGGGTGAGGCCGGACCGCCGCCGCCGCGCGCACCCTGAACACCGGTACACCTCCGCTGCCGGGAGAAACCCTCCCGGAGCGGCGAGGGACGGAGGACGGACATGAACACCCCCACCTATCTGGCCTACGACTATCCCCTGCTGGGCGCCCTGTGGACCATGTTCGTCTTCTTCGTCTGGGTGATGTGGTTCGCCCTGCTGTTCCGGGTGGTCCTCGACATCTTCCGGGACGACGCGATGAGCGGCTGGGCGAAGGCCGGCTGGCTCGTGGTGTGCACGTTCGTGCCCTTCCTGGGCGTCTTCCTCTACGTGCTGATCCGCGGCAAGGGCATGGGCCGCCGGGAGCGCGACCGGGCGCGGGCACAGCGGGAGGAACTGTGGGAGTACTTCGCGGACGGCGGGGACGGCGGGCGGCGCAGCAGCGTGGACGAGCTGGCCCGGCTGTCGGAGATCCGCGCCAAGGGCGACATCACGGACGAGGAGTTCCGGCGGGCGAAGGAGCTGGTGCTGAGCGGCCACGGCCCGGCGGCCCCCGGCTCGTCCTCGTCCTCCGCCACCCCCGGCTCCTGAGCGTCCGGACACCGCGTCCCGACCGTCCGCCCCACGCGCGAAACGAGGCACACCATGACTCGGAAGCACGACCGGCCGGCCCGCACGGCGGGAGCGGGGACCTCCGACGGCCTGTGGTTCTTCGCCGCCGTGATGCTCCTGCTCGCCGGAGTCCTGGACCTGCTGCGGGGCGTGATGGGGATCGCCGGGGACGACGTCTTCGTCGCGGCGCCGCACTACGTGTTCGGGTTCACCCTGACCGCCTGGGGCTGGATCCACCTGGCCCTGGGCGTGCTGGGCGTGCTCGTCGCCCTCGGGCTGTTCCGCCGGGAGCGGTGGGGGCGGGTCGCCGGGGTGGCCGTCGCCGTCTTCCTGGTCGTCGCCTCCTTCCTCTCCCTGCCGTACTCGCCCCTGTGGTCGGTGGTGGTGATCGTGCTGGCGGCCTTCGTCGTCTGGGCCCTGTGCGGGGGCGGACGGCCCCGGGGGCACTGACCGGGCGGCCCCGGCCCGCAGCGGCATCGCTTCCGGCACCGCCCGGGGGCGGTGCCGTCGCCCTGCTCCGTGCCCGGACGGCGGCGGCTGCCGGACGGAACGGGCGAGGCGCCCGGCGTGCGGGCGAAAGCGCCCCGCCCACCGGCGGGGGCTGGAAGCATGGGGCCATGCCGCAGCCCGGGACCCCCGCCTCACTGGACGAGATACGCGACCGCATCGACGCGCTCGACACCGAGTTGGTCGAACTGCTGGCGCGGCGCGAGGAACTGGTCCGTGCCGCGGCCCGCTTCAAGAAGGACGAGCAGGCGGTGCGGGCGCCCGACCGCGTCGAGCGCGTCGTCGCGGCCGCACGGACGGAGGCGGAGCGGGCAGGGCTCAGCCCGCAGGTCGCCGAGGCGGTCTGGCGGGCCATGATCGCCGCGTTCGTCGACCTGGAACTGACCGCCCACGGCCGGCTCCGGGCCCAGCCCTGACCGCCGGCCCGTGAGCCCGGTGCCGTGGAAGACAGCCCCTGCGGGCGCCGGAGCTTGAGTCTCCCGTGGGGGGAGACGCGAAGGTGGAGGACATGAACGGCCACACGCTCCACTCGATCGGCGAGCTGGCCCGGCGAACCGGCACCACGGTCAAGACCGTCCGGTTCTACTCCGACTGCGGGCTCGTACCGCCCACCGAGCGCAGCCCGGCCGGCTACCGCCTCTACGACCACCCTGCCGTCGCACGCCTGGACCTCGTCCTGACCCTGCGCGACCTGGGCCTGGACCTCGCCGCCATCCGGAAGGTCATGGACCGGGAACTCGCGCTGTCGGAGGTCGCCGCGACGCATGCCGAGGCGCTGGACGCGCAGATCCGCGTCCTGCGCCTGCGGCGCGCGGTGTTGACCGCTGTGGCGAGACGAGGGGCCACACCCGAGGAGACGCATCTGATGCACAGGCTCGCGACACTCACCGAAGCCCAGCGCCGACGGCTGATCGCCGACTTCCTCGACGCCGCCTTCGGCGGTGCGGGAATCGGTCCGGGCGTCGTGGGGATCAGGCGCTCGATGACCCCGGAGCTGCCGGACGACCCCGACGCGGAACAGCTCCAGGCGTGGGTCGAGCTGGCCGAACTGGCCGAGGACCCGGATTTCCGCGCCCATGTGCGACAGCTCGCGCGGGACGAGGTGGCGGGGCGCACCCCGGGCGCTCCCCCCAGCCGGCACGGTGATCTGGCCGCGATCGTGCGCGACCGGACCGCGCCGGCCGTGGCAGCCGGGATCCCGCCGGCCTCACGCCGCGCCGACCCGGTCGTCGCGGCCCTGACGACCGGCTGCGCGCACCTCTTCGGAGGCCGGGACGACAGCCGGTCCCGCGGGCGGCTCCTGACCCGGCTGGAAGGCATGAACGACCCGCGCAGGGAGCGGTACCTCTCGCTGCTCGCCGTGGTCAACGGCTGGCCGGGGCCGGAGAGCCTGCAGCCGGTGCTCGACTGGTCCGTCGACGCACTGCGGGCCCGGTTGCGGCGATGACGGGGCGGCGGCCACCCGGGCGGCATGGACGAGGCTGTCGCCGGAGCCGCCGCCCGGACGCGATGCCGCCGACGGGCCGGTCCCGGTCCGCTTCCGCCCCGGTCGGGGAGGTGAACTGCGAAGGCCGGTTCTATTGACAGGAATTCGACAACGCTTACCGTTGGTAACTCCGGAGATCGACCGGCGGGCCGCCCGCCCAGGAGCTGCCTCATGAAGAAGCGCGACGAGCACGACGACCTGGTGCTGACGCCCCGCGACGTCCGGTTCGACTGGGACGGCCTCCCGCTGCACTGGATCCCCGGCGAACCCTTCGCCACCCACGTGGTCAACGTGCTGCACATGCTGCTCCCCGAGGGCGAGCGCTGGTTCGTGAAGGTCTTCCGTCAGACGATGCCGCTGATCACCGACGAGGAACTGCGCTCCCGGGTCCTCGGCTTCACCGGGCAGGAGGCCGTGCACGCCGAGGCCCACCAGGGCGTGCTCGACCACCTGGCCGCCAAGAAGGTGCCCATCGGGCCCTACGTCGCCCAGATCGAGTACCTCTTCCGCAAGGTGCTCGGCGACCGGCCGGACCTCGCCCCCGATCAGGAGCGGCAGTACCTGATCGAACGGGTCGCGATCATCGCGGGCATCGAGCACTTCACCGCCTTCCTCGGCGACTGGATCCTCAACGCCGGGGCGCTGGACCGGGCGGGCGCCGACCCGGTCATGCTGGACCTGCTGCGCTGGCACGGCGCCGAGGAGGTCGAGCACCGGGCCGTCGCCTACGACCTGCTGCGCCACCTGGACCCCGGCTACCTGCGCCGGGTCCGCACGATGGCGGTCGCCACCACGGTGCTGGTGCACCTGTGGGTGCGCGGGGCCCGGTACCTGATGTCCGTCGACGCCGAACTCGCCCCCGGGACCAAGGCGCGCTGGCGGGACGTGCCGAGGACCGCACGCCGGGGACTGATGCCGAGCACGGCGAAGCTGTTCGTCTCCGTGGCGCGGTACTTCAGCCCCCGCTACCACCCCAGCCAGGAGGGCTCGACGCCGCAGGCCGTCGCGTACCTGGCCACCTCGCCCGCGGCCCGCGCCGCCGCCCACTGACACCCCTGCCCACGCCGCCGCCCACCGGCGCCGCCGCTCACCGACATCGCCGCCCACCGACATCGCCGCAGGAGAACGCAGCATGCCCACCCTGCCCCCGGGGACCCCGCCGCCCGGCCTGTACGGGAACGGCCGCCCGTCCCGGCTGATGGCCGGCCTGGAGCGGATCACGTCCTGGTACGTCCCGCTGGCCGGCCGCCGCGGCACGGACCGCCCGCGCCCTGCGCGGAGCGAGCGCCCCGGCGAACTGGAAGTCGTCGGGCGGGAGTTCGCCGCACCCGACGTCGTCGCGCTGCGGCTGGCCGCGCCGGACGGCGCCTCGTTGCCGCGGTGGCAGCCGGGGGCCCACATCGACCTGGACCTGCCCTCGGGACGCCGGCGACAGTACTCGCTGTGCGGCGACCCGGCCGACCCGTCCGCCTACCGGATCGCGGTCCGGCTGATCCCCGGCGGGCAGGGCGGTTCGGCCGAGGTGCACCGCGAGCTGACCGAAGGCGCCCGGGTCCGGGTCGCGGGGCCCCGCAACGCGTTCCCGTTCGCCCGCGAGCAGCGGGTCCTGCTCCTCGCGGGCGGCATCGGGATCACGCCCGTCCTGCCGATGGCCCACGAGGCGGCCCGCCGCGGACTCGATTGGACCCTGGTCCACACCGGCCGCAGCCGCGCCTCCCTGCCCTTCGCCGAGGAGACCGAGGCGCTGGCCCGCCGGCACCCCGGCCGGGTCGTGGTGCTGGCCGACGACGAGGACGGCCGCCCGGACGCCGCGGCGTTGCTCGCCCGCGCCCCCGAGGGCGCCGCCGTCTACTGCTGCGGGCCCGCGCCGATGCTCGACGCGGTGCGCCGGGCCTTCCCGGCAGGCGCCGCCGCCGGGCTGCACTTCGAACGCTTCACCGCCGCGCCGATCGTCGACGGCAGGCCCTTCACCCTGCTCCTGCGCGACGGCAGACGGCTCCCGGTGCCCGCCGACCGCAGCGCGCTCGACGTGCTGCGGTCGGCGGAGCCGGCCACCGCGTACTCCTGCCGTCAGGGGTTCTGCGGGGTCTGCAAGGTGCGGGTGCTGTCCGGCGCCGTCGACCACCGCGACCGCAGGCTCACCCCGGCCGAACGGGAGGCCGGCGACATGCTGGTCTGCGTCTCCCGCGCGGAGGAGGGAACCCTTCTCGCACTGGACGCGCCGGCCCCCGGCGTCGTCCCCGCTCCCGCCGTCCCCTCTGCCGCTGCCACCGCTCCCGCTGTCACCGACGAAGGCGAGACCCCGCTGCCATGAGCACAGTCACCGCACGGCCCCTCCCGGCGCCGCCCGCGTTCCCGGTGTTCCCCGCGTTCCCTGTGTTCCCCGTCGACGAGCCGGCCGCGGCGCGCCGAGGCCGGAGCGCGTACCCCTCGGCGGTGGCCCGGTGAGCGCCGCCGCCGCCGACGTGCGCCGCAGCCGGGTCGCCTCCGGCGACGTCTCCCTGGCCGTGTACGAGCAGGGGGACCCGGCCGCGCCGACCGTGCTGCTCGTCCACGGATACCCGGACACCCACCGCGTCTGGGACGAGGTGGCCGAGGTGCTCGCCGCCGACCACCACGTGGTCCGCTACGACGTGCGCGGCGCGGGCGACTCCGGGGTCCCGGCGGACCGGGCCGGATACCGCCTGGAACTCCTCGCCCAGGACCTGTTCGCGGTCGCCGACGCCACCAGCCCCGGGCGGCCCGTGCACGTCGTCGCCCACGACTGGGGGTCCATCCAGTCCTGGGAGGCGGTGACGGACCCGCAGGCCCCGGCGCGCATCGCCTCGTACACCACCATGTCGGGCCCCTGCCTGGACCACATGGGGTTCTGGCTGCGCCGCAGGGTGCGCCGGCCGACCGCGCGTCACCTGAGGCAGCTGGTCGTGCAGGGGGTGTCCTCCTGGTACATCTACCTGTTCCACGTGCCCGTGCTGGCGCCCGCCGCCTGGAAGTTCGGGCTGGCCCGCCGGTGGGGCACGGTGCTGCGGGTGTTCCAGGGGGTCAGCCCCCGCCCCGGTCACCCGGCCGCCACGATCGCCTCCGACGCGGTGCGGGGCATCGAGCTGTACCGGGCCAACATGCGGCAGCGGCTGCGCAGGCCCCGCCGGCGCCCCACCGAGGTGCCGGTCCAGCTCGTCACCCTCACCAAGGACGCCTTCGTCAGCTCCGCGCTGAGCGAAGGGCTGGAGGAGTGGGTCCCGCACCTCGAACGCCGGGAGCTGCCCGCCACCCACTGGTCCGCCCTGCTGAACCAGGCGCCCGAACTGGCCGATCTCGTGCGGAAGTTCGCCGCCGGCAAGTAGCCCGGTCGGCCCGCCGCCCGTGGCCTAGTACCAGGGGCGGGTGTCGTGCGCCGGCAGGGGGCGCAGCCCCGGCCAGCGTGCCAGCAGTCGGCCGGCCAGGGCCGTGCAGAGGCGGCCCAGGGCGTGCAGGTGGTCGTGGTCGCGGGTCAGGCCCGCGACCACGACCAGACGGTGGACGAGCCGCTCACGGGCCGAGATGTAGCCCCACGCGAAGTCCTCGACGGGCACCCGCGCGAGCTGGTCGGCCGTCCCCCGGTGGGCCCGCTCGACCAGCGCGTCGCCCTGGATCAGCCAGCCCGCGCACGCGTCGGCGAGGTCGCCCGGCACGTCCCTGCCGGTGAGGCCGCGCCAGGTGGCGCGGTAGACGTCCTCGACCTCCGTCAGCGGGGCCGCGGCGACCGACATCGCGCACCAGCAGGTCGGGAAACCGATGCGGAAGTAGGCGAGTTCGACCAGGCCGTTGCCGAGCGAGGCCCGTTCGAAGTCGACGAAGCGGACGCCCTCGGCGGTGCGCAGGTCGTTGCCGGGGCAGGGATCGCCGTGCAGCAGCGCGTGGTGCGCGGTGGGCTCCAGCCGCTCCAGCAGGCCGGCGAGTTCGCCGGGGACCCCGGACGGCACGGGCACGTCCAGCGCCCGGGCCAGGGCGAGGAAGGACTCCGCGTCGGCCGCCGTGGGGCCCCGCCAGGGCGGCAGCGCGCCCACGTCGGCGGGCCCGGTCAGGGCGTGCAGCCGCGCGAGCGCCTCGGCGTACCCCGGCATCCAGTCGTCCGTCCTGCCGAGGTCGTCGACGTGCTCCAGGACCATCAGCCGCGAGGACGGGTCCACGGCGAGCACCGCGGGGGCCACGGCGGGCCCGGCGGCGCGCCCGGCCAGGCGCAGGCCGGCGGCCTCCCGCGCGAAGCGGGTGTCCGCGTCGGCGCCCGGGTCCCCGCCGTCGGTGATCTGCTTGACGACCACCGTCCGCGGGCCGGCCAGCCGCACCCGCCACACCCGTGACCGCGGACTGCTGTCCAGGAGCTTCACCGCGCGGGGAGCGCCCACGGTGGACAGCAGCGCCTCGTCGAAGGGAACGCGCTTCGTCATGCGACGAGCGTAGCCCCGGCTCCCCGCCCGCGGGGGCGCGTGGCCGGGGAGCGACGGGACCCGTCCGGAAGCGGTATTGACGGGACACTGACAACTCGGTGAGCATCGGGGCCGCACAGGGCCCACCCGGCCCTGACCCCCCGTCCGGACACCCTCCGGATCCCTCGACGAGAAAGAGCGGCCCTCATGACGAGCTACCAGGCCGGCCCGCCCCGATCGTTCCGCAGACGCACCGCGACCGTCGCCGCCGTGGCGGTGGGAGCGCTGCTCGCCGTCACCCCCTCCTCGTACGGCAGCACGGCGGGCGCCTCCGCGGCCTCCGCCCCGAGCACGGCCACGCAGGCGGGCGCCCTTGCCGCGCCGGACATCCCGCTGGCGAACGTCAAGGCGCACCTGACCCAGTTCCAGTCGATCGCCACCGCCAACGGCGGCAACCGCGCCCACGGCCGCACCGGCTACAAGGCCTCCGTCGACTACGTGAAGGCCAAGCTGGACGCCGCCGGGTTCACCACCACCGTCCAGCAGTTCACGTCCTCCGGCGCCACCGGGTACAACCTGATCGCCGACTGGCCCGGCGGCGACACCAGCCAGGTCCTGATGGCCGGGGCGCACCTCGACTCGGTCTCCAGCGGCGCGGGCATCAACGACAACGGGTCCGGCTCCGCGGGCGTGCTGGAGACCGCGCTCGCCGTGTCGCGGGCCCAGCTCCAGCCGACCAAGCACCTGCGGTTCGCCTGGTGGGGCGCGGAGGAGCTCGGCATGGTGGGCTCCAAGTACTACGTCAACAGCCTGACGAGCACCGACCGTTCGCGCATCACCGGGTACCTCAACCTGGACATGATCGCCTCCCCGAACCCGGGTTACTTCGTCTACGACGACGACGCGACGCTGGAGAAGGTCTTCAAGGACTGGTACGCGGGCATCGGCGTCCCCACGGAGATCGAGACCGAGGGCGACGGCCGCTCCGACCACGCCCCGTTCAAGTCCGCGGGGATACCCGTCGGCGGCCTCTTCACCGGCGCCAGCAGCGTGAAGACCTCCGCGCAGGCCACCAAGTGGGGCGGGACGGCAGGCCAGGCCTTCGACCGCTGCTACCACTCGTCCTGCGACAGCACCACGAACATCAACGACACCGCCCTGGACCGCAACACCGACGCCCTCGCGAACGCCGTCTGGACCCTGGGCACGCAGGCCCCGCCGGCGCCCGGCACCACCTTCGAGAACACCACGGACGTCGCCATCCCGGACGGCGGCGCCGCGGTCACCTCGACCATCGCCGTCACCGGCCGCACCGGCAACGCGCCCTCGACGCTGAAGGTGGGCGTCGACATCAAGCACACCTGGCGCGGCGACCTGGTCGTCGACCTGCTCGCCCCGGACGGCACGGCCTACCGGCTGAAGAGCTCCAGCGGCTCCGACTCCGCGGACAACGTGATCGCCACCTACACCGTGAACGCCTCCACCGAGACGGCCGACGGCAGCTGGCGCCTGCGGGTCCAGGACGTCGCCTCCCAGGACACCGGTTACATCGACAGCTGGAAGCTGACCTTCTGAGCCGGTGGTCCCGCGCCCCTGCCCCGGGTGCCTGGACAGACGAACGGCCCCGTCCGCGTGCAGCGGGCGGGGCCGTTCGGCGTGCGCGGTGCGGGTCAGCCGCGGTCGGCCGTGGTGGACCCGGTGGCCGCCGGCGCCTCGGTGGCGGCCGCCGCGGCGGGGCGGCGGCGCTCGGGGGCGAGGAAGAGGGCCATCGCGGGGACCAGGTAGAGCAGCCAGACGACGAGCTGAAGGACGGTCGGGTCGGGCTGGAAGTTGAAGATGCCCTTGAGGAGGGTGCCGTACCAGGACTCGGGCGGGATCGTCGCGCTGATGTCGAAGGCGCGGTCGCCCAGGCCCGGCAGGAAGTCGGCCTCCTGGAGGTCGTGGACGCCGTAGGCGAGGACGCCCGCCGCCACCACGACCAGCATGGCGCCGGTCCAGCGGAAGAACTTCGAGAGGTTGATCCGCAGCGTGCCCTTGTAGAACAGCCAGCCCAGCGCCACCGCGGTGGCCAGGCCCAGCAGGGCGCCCACCAGCGGGCGGGCGCCGTCGCCGCTGGCCTGGACGGCGGTCCAGATGAACAGGGAGGTCTCCAGCCCCTCCCGGCCGACGGCGAGGAAGGAGGTGACCACCAGCGCGCCGGTGCCCAGGGCGAGCGCGGCGTCCAGCTTGCCGTGCAGCTCGCGGGCCAGGTGACGGGCGGTGCGCCGCATCCAGAAGACCATCCAGGTGACCAGGCCGACGGCCACGATGGACAGGGTGCCGCCGAGGGCCTCCTGCGCCTGGAAGGTGAGCGTGGAGGAGCCGAACTGGAGCGCCGCGCCGAAGGCGAGGGACAGCGCCACGGCGACGCCGACGCCCGCCCAGACCGGCCCGAGCCGGTCCCGGTTGCCGGTCTTGACCAGGTAGGCGATCAGGATGCAGACGACGAGGCTCGCCTCCAGCCCCTCACGCAGGCCGATCAGGTAGTTGGCGAACACGCCGGTTCCTTTCTTCCGAGCGGTGACGAACAGGGGACGGGCGGCGGGGCCGTGCGGCGCGTCAGGTGAACAGCGCCCGGCCCCACCAGTCGTCCTCGCCGCGGACGCCCGGGGGAACGGCGAACAGTGCCGAACCCACGTGCTGGATGTACTCGTTGAGCGCGTCGGAACGCGCCAGGGCGGTCTGGACGGGGACGAACCCGGTCCGCGGGTCGCTCTGGTAGGCCAGGAAGAACAGGCCCGCGTCCAGGCGGCCGAGGCCGTCGGTGCCGTCGGTGAAGGAGTAGCCGCGCCGCAGCATCGCCGCGCCGCCGTTGGAGTCCGGGTGCGCGAGGCGCACGTGGGAGTCCGGTTTCATCGCCTTCAGGAACGGCTCGTCGTGCTCCTTGCTCTTGCCGACGGCCGCACCCCGCTGCTTGTCGCGGCCGAAGACGTCCTCCTGCTCCTGCAGGGAGGTGCGGTCCCAGGTCTCGACGTTCATGCGGATCCGGCGGGCCACCAGGTAGGAGCCGCCCTCCATCCAGCCGGCGCCCTTCCCGCCCGCCCAGACGTGCTTGTCGAGGGAGGCGGTGTCGGTGCCGGCGATGTTGCGGGTGCCGTCCTTGAAGCCGAACAGGTTGCGCGGGGTGTGCGCCTCGGGCGTGGTGGAGGACGTCTTGCCGAAGCCCAGCTGGGACCAGCGGATCGCGACCGTGCCGAAGCCGATCCGGGTCAGGTTGCGGATGGCGTGCACCGCGACCTGCGGGTCGTCGGCACAGGCCTGCACGCACAGGTCGCCGCCGCCGCGGGCCGGATCCAGGTTGTCGCCGGGGAACTTCGGCAGGTCGGCCAGCGCGTCGGGGCGCCGGCCGGCCAGGCCGAAGCGGTCGTCGAAGAGGGACGGGCCGAAACCGACGGTCAGGGTCAGCCGGGACGCCGGCAGGCCGAGGGCCTCACCGGTGTCGTCCGGCGGGGCCTCCGGTATGCCGCCGTAGGCGCCCTCGCCCACCGTGCGGCCGGCCGTCATCCGCTCGGCCGCCCGCGTCCACCCCTTCAGCATCCGTACCAGTTCGGCGCGGTCCTTCGTCTTCACGTCGAAGGCGGCGAAGTGCAGCCGGTCCTGGACGGGCGTGGCGATGCCCGCCTGGTGCCGGCCGTGGAAGGGGACGACGCCGTCGGGGGCGGACCGCTCGTCCTCCCCGGCGCCGGCGACGGCCACGGTGCCTCCCACCGCGGCGGCGCCGAGCGCGAGCCCGGCGCCGCCCCAGCCGAGCAGCGCGCGACGCGAGGGCGCTGTGTCGCCGTGCGGCTTCTCGGACATGTCTTGCTTCTCCCTGACGGTCGTGCGGGCGGGGTGCGCCGGCCGGCTACTTGGCGACGGCGGCGGACAGCTTGGACAGCGGCTCGGCGAGGGCGTTCACGCCGTCGGAGAGCTCCTTGCGGTCCGCCTTGCCGACCTTGTCGTAGGAGACGTAGGTGTAGGAGTCCTGCTCCTCGCCCTTGTCCGTGCGGTACCCGTCCAGCAGCTCGGTCAGCGCGGCGAACCGCTCGTCGAGCGTCCTGACCAGTTCCGGGTCGTTCTTCTCGGCGACGGGCTTGAGCAGTTCGTAGGACTTCGACGCGCCCTCGAGGTTGGCCTTGAAGTCGACCAGGTCGGTGTGGGAGTAACGCTCCTCCTCACCGGTGACCTTGCCGGTGGCGACCTCGTCGAGGAGTTCCTTGGCGCCGTTGGCCATGGAGGTCGGGGTGATCTCGGCCTCGCCGACGCGCTGGACCCAGTCCTCGAGGTCCTTCATCAGCTGGTCGGCGAGCTCCTTCTCGCGGTCGCCGATCTTCCCCTCGTCCCAGAGGGCCTTCTCCAGGCGGTGCCAGCCGGTCCAGTCCTTCGCCGGGTCCTGGCCCTCCTCGAGGCCGTCCTCACGGACGTCGACCTTGGGGTCGATGTCGCCGAAGGACTCCGCGACGGGCTCGGTGCGCTCCCAGCCGATGCGGGACGGGGCGTAGAGCTCCTTGGCCTTCTCGACGTCGCCGGCCTTGACGGCGTCGGCGAACGCCTGGGCCCGGGGCAGCGTCTGCTCGGCCTGGGCCAGCACGTAGGAGCGGAAGGAGGCGACCGCGGCGTCCGCCTCGGCGCTGCGGGCGGGGGCCTTGTCGCCGCCGGTGGCCCGGACCTTCTGACGGATGCCGTCGCCCTTCATGCCGGGCTTGCAGGCGATCTCGTAGTCGCCGGCCTTCACCTCGGCCACCAGGGACGCCTTGGTGCCGGGGCCTATGTTCTCGCGCTCGGCCACGATCCGGTCGTCGGGGAAGAGGAGGTACACCTCGGTGACCTTGGACCCCTTGTTCTCCACGCTCAGCGTGACATGGCCGGCGGGGAAGTCCTTCGCGGACACCTCGCAGGCCGAGTCGGAGGCCGTCACCTGAAGGGCCTCGTCCTCGCTCGCGGCCTTCTGGGTGCAGCCCGACAGGGCCACGACGGCTGCCAGCGCGGTGCCGGCGCCGAGAAGAAGGGGGCGAGTACTGGCGGACATGGTTCCTCGATTCACGCGGGTGGGCCTGATGGCGCGGGCGTGGGAGTCCGGCCGCAGCGGAGTCTAGGCACCTGGCGGCGGGTAAGGAAAGGCTGCCCTTATCAGGATTTGGTCAAGCTTACGCGGGCCCGACCCGCGGCTTTCCTCGAGGAGGTGCGTCGGCGGTCACCGGAACGCGCGAAGGCGCCCCGGGCGGACGGACCGCACGGGGCGCCTGCTGGGTCGCCGGGGCGAGCGGCGTCAGACCGCCGCGGCGGCCCGGTTCTCCTTGCGGTCGCGCAGGCGGCCGCGGAGCATGAAGGCGCCGATGACGAAGATGATCACGCCGGTGCCGCCGGGGATCGCCCACTTCTTCGGGTCGTCGGCCACGACGGTGGTGGCGTCCGCGTCCTCCGCCTTGGCCGCCACCGGGGCGGTGGGCTCGGAGTCGAAGGTGGTGTCCATCTCGGCAGACTCGAGGGTGAACGACGTGTCGTCGGCCACGAACGACCCGGTGCAGGACCAATTGACGCCGCCGCGGCGGGTCTTCTCGCTCTCGCAGTGCTGGGCCGTGAACTGACCGGGCGTGCCGGTGAGCTGCGTGTCCATACGGATGATGCTGAAGCCGATCAGACAGACGCCGCCGACCAGGCCGACGATCATGATCAGGAACTGCCGGAGCGCGAAGAGGCGTTCCACGGGACCCCCCCTGGGGTTGGTGCACGGGTGTGACGGTTGGGGCGCCCGTCCCCCACCGGGGACGGGCCGCAGGGCAGCGTAGGTGATCACCCTTGTTGGCGTGCAGTCATTTTTGATCACGTCTCCGTTGCGGTCCGGTGCGCCGGCCTCAGGGGGCGGCCGGGCTCCCGAGCGCCTGAGCCAGCCGCTGGGCGCCGTCCTCCAGCTGGGCGGCGCCGGGCGTGCCGACGTAGCTGAGGCGCAGGTGGGCCGCGGACGGCCCGGCGGGGAAGTACGGGGCGCCGGGGGTGACGGCCACGCCCAGGCGCAAGGCGGCGGCGGTGACGTCCCGCTCGTCGAGGCCGCCGGGCAGGCGCAGCCACAGGTGGTAGCCGCCGTGCGGCGGGCGCGCGGGCAGCAGGCCGGGCAGTACGGAGGCCAGGGCGGTCAGCAGGGTGGCGCGGCGGTCGCGCAGGGCCGCGGCGAGCGTCCGCAGGTGACGTGACCAGGCGGGGGAGCAGACCAGTTCGAGGGCGGTCTCCTGCAACGGGCGCGGTACGAAGAGGCTGTCGACCGCGTGCACCGCGCGCAGCCGCTCCAGCGCCGGGCCTCGCGCGGTGAGGGCGCCCACCCGCAGGCTCGGCGCCGACGCCTTGGTGAGCGAGCGGATGTGCACGACCACCCCGTCCGGGTCGTCGGCGGCCAGCGGCCGCGGCGGCGCCGGGGCGTCCGCGTGGACCAGGCGGCGGGCGAAGTCGTCCTCCACCACGAAGGCGCCCGCCCGGCGGGCGACGCCCAGTACCTCCTCCCGGCGCGCGGGGGAGAGCACCGCGCCGGTGGGGTTCTGGAAGAGGGGCTGACAGACCAGCAGGCGGGCCCGGGTGGCGGCGAAGGCCTCGGCCAGCAGGTCGGTCCGGACGCCGTCCCCGTCCACCGGGACCGGCACCGGGCGCAGTCCGGCGGCCCGGGCCACGGCGAGCGTGCCCGGATAGGTGGGGGACTCCACCAGCACCGGCGACCCCGGGGCGGCCAGGGCGCGCAACGCGGTGGTCAGCGCGCTCTGCCCGCCGGCGGTGATCAGCACGTCGCCGGCGGTCAGCGCTCCGCCGGGGCCGCCGATGTCGCGGGCGAACCACTCCCGCAGTTCCGGCAGCCCCTCCACCGGAGGGCGCGACCAGGTGCCCGGGCGCCGACCGGCCCGGGCGAGGGCGGCCGCGAGGGCGCGCTCGGGCTGCAGCGAGGCGTGCGGGTAGCCGCCGCTGAGGTCGACCACCTCGGGCGGCGGCACGGAGAGGGTGGTCAGGATGCCGGAGGCGTCCGCGGCGCGCGCCCCCACGTCCAGCGCGGCGTGCGGAGGGTCGGCGCTCAGCGCGACCTCCTGCCAGGACAGGTCGCCGGAGGCCGCGGCCCGGGGCGGGGCGGCGGCGCGGAAGACGCCGGCGCCCGGCCGGGTCACGACCAGCCCCTCGTCGGCCAGCACGGCGACCGCCCGGGAGACCGTCACCGGACTCACCTGGTGGCGGTCGGTCAGCTCCCGGCTGGACGGCAGCTTGTGCCCCAAAGGGCAGTGCTCCAGCTCCCTGCGCAGGATCGCGGCCAGCCGGTCCACACTGCTACCGTCATTCATGACAGCACACGATAGCGCTACCGTCGCGACCGCACCGGACTTCCGCAGCGGTACTCTCCCCGCCGCCCTCGGCGTGGTCTCCTTCTCGCTGAGCTTCCCGGCCACCGTGTGGGCGCTGGACGGCTTCGGCCCCTGGACCGCCACCGGCGTCCGCGGCCTGCT
The DNA here is from genome assembly GCF_042792855.1 of Streptomyces sp. NPDC056600. Classification (NCBI taxonomy): domain Bacteria; kingdom Bacillati; phylum Actinomycetota; class Actinomycetes; order Kitasatosporales; family Streptomycetaceae; genus Streptomyces; species Streptomyces sp. NPDC056600. The sequence continues at coordinate 24,789 of NZ_JBHTVQ010000045.1, read as the reverse complement.
CGCCGGTCTGCTCGCCGCCCTCTGCCTGCGCCTGGCCCGGGTGCCGGTGCCCGCCCGCGAGCACTGGCCCGCCCTGCTCACCGTGGCCGGCGGCTGCGTCGTCGGCTTCCCCCTGCTGACCACGCTGGCGCTGCGGGTGTCCACCACCGCCCACTCCGCCGTGGTCGTCGGCCTGCTGCCGCTGGCCACCGCCGTGTTCTCCTCCGCGCTGACCGGCAGACGGCCCTCCCGCGCGTTCTGGGCGGCGGCCGGGACGGGGGCGCTCGCCGTGCTGGTCTTCACGCTCCACCACAGCGGCGGCCTGCCGGCCCTGGGGGACCTCTACCTGTTCGCCGCCCTGCTGGTCTGCGCCGCCGGGTACGCGCAGGGCGGACGGCTGGCCGCGCACATGCCCGGCTGGCAGGTCATCGGCTGGGGCGTGGTCGCCGCGCTGCCCGTCTCGGCGCTGGTCACCGCGCTCGCCCTGCCGGTCGAGCCGGTGCACCCGAGCGGCCGGGCGCTGGCCGGGATGGCGTACGTCGCCGCCGTCTCGCAGTTCGGCGGCTTCGTGGTCTGGTACCGGGGGATGGCCGTCGTCGGGGTGCCGCGCGCCAGCCAGCTCCAGCTCGCCCAGCCGCTGCTGACGATCGGCTGGGCGGTCCTGCTGATGGGGGAGCGCCTCTCGCCCCTCGCCCCGCTGACCGCCCTGGTGGTGCTGGCCTGCATCGCGGTGACGCAGCGGGCCCGGACCTGACCTCACCTGAAGTACCGCTCCGGCGTGCGTTGTTCGAGCGGACGTCACCGTCCGGCTCGTGTGATGATGTCGCGCCCCGAACTGGAGTACGGCTCGCCAGGAGCCGTCGGAGGAGGACATCCGTCCCATGAGTGCTCCAGCCGCCGAGCGGATCGACCAGCCCTGTCCCGAGTGCGGGAGCGGATCGAGGCCGACACCCGCTGCGAGTCGGTCGTGACCAGGCTGGGCCGCGAGCGCAATCGCGGTCTGATGAGGACCTCGCGTGCCGCGGACACCGCACGACGGGCCGAGGGCCTGTGGGAGCGGCTGGCCGAGGAGATCGCCTCCGTCCCCGACCACGAGATCGAGCGGCTGCGCCGGGCCCGCGCCCGCCAGGGCCACACCGTCGACTCCACCCACCCGCCCACCCACCTGCGCCGGCGGTGCCTGGCGCTGGGCCCCGCCGAATCCCCCGGATCGACGTCGACGCGGCCCGCGAGGGACGGATCGCCGCCGAACTGGCCGGGGCGCGCCGGACGGTGGCCTGCGAGGTGCTGAAGCCGGTCGGCTGGGCGATCGCGTCGCCCCGGGGCCTGCCGGTCAGGCGGGGGCGGGCGCGCCCCAGGGCGGCAGCGCGGCGCCCAGCGTCCAGGCGAGCAGCGCCTCGCGGTCCAGGCAGAGGATGCCGCACTGCTCGGCGTACTCCAGGGCGGGGGCGGTGAAGTCGCTGGTGGTGACGAGGGCGGCGACGTGCGCCTCGTGGACGGTGAAGCAGGTGCCGCCGAAGCGCTGGAGGTCCTGGGAGCCGACCTTGTTGGTGGTGCTGTAGCGCTTGCACTGCACCACCACCCGGCGGCCGTCCGGGGCGACGGCGAGGACGTCCGCCCCCAGGTCGCCCGCGCCGCCCACCACCTCGACGCCGGTGCAGCCGTCCCGCTCGCACAACGCCGCCACCGCCTGTTCGAACTCGTCGGCGTCCATGGCGTCGTAGTCGGGCAGCGGAGGGAGCGCGACCGTCGGCTCGGGGGCGGAGGCGGGCAGGTCGGTGGTGTGCGCCGGCTCCGCCGGCTCCGTCTCCAGCTCGTCCATCGCCGTCTCGGTGGCGAGGTCGAGCGCGTCGGCGGTGGTGCGGGCCAGCTGGGCGACCGAGCGGCGGCGCCGCCGTCGCCGCACGGCCAGCAGGACGAAGACCGCGAGCAGCGCCAGCACGGCGATCCACCCGGGCCGGCGGCCGATCGCCCCCGCGGCGACCCGGGCCACCAGGCCCAGCATCAGCACCAGCACCGCGAGCAGGCCGAACTGCATCGCCGTCGAGTGCAGGTCGAAGCGGCGACGGCGGCCCGTCGCCGGTATCCGCTCACCGGGTGTGGTGGTCATGCCGTCCTCCCCCTCGCCGTCGCCCGACGGGCCGCCGTCCGGCCGCCGTCGACGGCCGTCTACCCAGGTGACGGCGTTTCACCGAACGCGTGTTCACGGGGTCGTTCGGGACGGTGAACGAAGAGGCGGTCCGCCGCGTCGAGGTTCCGTGGGGCCGGGCGGCCTCCGGAGAGGCGGAAGCTCATGAGACGGGGAACGCGCGTGGCCCGGGCGGCGGGGCCAGCGGTGGGGGCGGTGGCCGCGGTGGGGGTGGCGGTGACGGCCCTGCTGGACGGGACGGTGGTCTGCGGCGGGCGGGAGGAGGCCCTCGCGGCCGCCGACTGCCCGCTGCGGGCGGAGTACGACGGGCGGACGTACCACGACGGGGTGACCCTCAAGGACTTCACCGTCGGGGAGAGGCTCGGCGTCGCCGTCGTCCCGCGCTGCGACGACACCGGCTGCGTCGGGGAGGAGCCGCGGGAGACTCCGGGGCAGGCGACCGGCGCCTACCGGATCGAGGGCATCGACCCGGCCGTGGCGCTCGCGGTGGGCCCGGACCCGGAGAGCGCCGTTCTGGTGGTCTCGGAGGGCGAGGGCACGGACCCGGGGGAGTTGAGCCCCGGGCCCTGACGGCGGTCCACGGCACCGGCGGCCCGCCGCACCGGCGCCGGAGGACGGCGCACCCAACCGCGGGGGATGGGGCGCGCCAGGCGGGGCACCGGGCACTCGGAACCGTAGGGTCCGCACAGGGCGGCAAGACCTGACGGTGCAGCGGAGGAGACAGCCCATGCAAGCATCCCGCCGGTGGCGGCGGCTCGTTCCCGTCCTGCTCGTGGTGGTCGTCTGGTTGCTGGCGGGAGGCCTCCTCGGTCCGTACGCCGGCAAGCTCAGCGGCGTCGCCACCAACGACCAGGCCGCGTTCCTGCCCGAGAGCGCGGAGTCGACCAAGGTCGCGGAGGAACAGCGGAGGTTCCAGCGCGACGAGACCGTGCCCGCCATCCTCGTCTGGGTGGCCGAGGAAGGACGCGTCACTGCGGCCCAGCGCCAGGCCGCCGGAGAGGCGCTCGCCGAGGCCGCCAGGACACCCGGCGTGAAGGCCGACACCCCCGGCGCCGGGCAGCTGATCCCCTCCGAGGACGGGCGGGCCCTGTCCGCCGTGCTGCCGCTGGAGTCCGCCGACGAGGAGGAGTCCAAGGCCGCCGTCGACTCCATCCGCTCCGACGCCGCCCGGGTCGACGGCATGAACGTCTACGTCACCGGCCCGGCCGCCACCCGCGCCGACCTCTCCGAGGCCTTCGCGGGGATCGACGGCATCCTGCTCCTGGTGGCGCTCTGCGTGGTGCTGCTCATCCTGCTGGTCGTCTACCGGAGCGTCCTGCTGCCGCTGGTCGTCATCATCACGTCGGTGTTCGCGCTCTCCCTCGCCTGCGCCGTCGTCTACGCGCTGGCCCGGCGGGACGTGGTCTCCGTCGACGGTCAGGTGCAGGGCATCCTCTTCATCCTGGTGATCGGCGCGGCCACCGACTACGCCCTGCTGCTCACCGCCCGGTTCCGCGAGGAACTCACCCTGGGCCACGAGAAGTACGCCGCGATGCGCACCGCCCTGCGGCAGACCGCCGGCGCGGTCACCGCGAGCGGGCTCACGGTCGCCCTCGGCCTGCTGGCCCTGATGGTCAGCGACCTCTCCAACAACCGCGCGCTCGGCCCGGTCGGCGCGATCGGCGTGGTCTGCGCGATGGCCGCCGCGCTCACCTTCCTGCCCGCCGTCCTGGTCCTGCTGGGCAACGCCGCCTACTGGCCCACCCGTCCCGCCTCGGCCAAGGCCAAGGACCGCCGCGAACACGGTCTGTGGCACCGCGTGGCGGACCTGGTGGACCGCCGGCCGCGCCGGATCTGGATCACCGCACTGATCGGCCTCGCCGCCTGCGCCGCCTTCTCCCCGCTGCTCAACGCCAAGGGGACCCCGCTGGACGAGATCTTCGTCAACGACGCCCCCTCGGTGACCGGGCAGCAGGCGCTGGGGCGGCACTTCCCCGCCGGCTCCGGCAACCCCGCGGTGATCGTCGCCCGCGCCGACAAGGTCCAGGAGGTCACCCGGGCGGCCGCCGCGACCGAGGGCGTCAGCCGCGCCGTGCCGGTCTCCGCGGAGGGCCCCGGGCGCGGGAAGCCGCTGGTGGTCGACGGCGAGGTGCGGATCGACGCCACGCTGGAGGCGGCCGCGGACAGCGACGCCGCCAAGGCGACCGTCCCCCGGCTGCGCGACGCCGTGCACGAGGTGAAGGGCGCCGACGCGCTGGTCGGCGGCTACACCGCCCAGCAGTACGACACCCAGGCCACCGCCGCGCGGGACCGCACGCTGATCGTGCCGGTGGTGCTGGCGATCATCCTGGTGATCCTCGTGGTACTGCTGCGGGGCCTGCTCCTGCCCGTCCTGCTGGTGCTCACGGTGGGCCTCAACTACCTGGCCACCCTCGGCGTGACCGCGCTGCTCTTCCGCTTCGGCTTCGGCTTCACCGGCACCGACGCCTCCGTGCCGCTGTACGGGTTCGTGTTCCTGGTGGCGCTGGGCGTCGACTACAACATCTTCCTGATGACCCGGGTCCGCGAGGAGACCCTGCGGCACGGCACCCGGGAGGGCATCCGCACCGGGCTCGCCGCCACCGGCGGGGTGATCACCTCGGCGGGCGTGGTGCTGGCCGCCACCTTCGCGGCGCTCACCGTCATCCCGCTGGCCTTCATGGCGTTCATCGCCTTCATCGTCGCGTTCGGCGTGCTGCTGGACACGCTGGTGGTGCGCTCGCTGCTGGTGCCGTCGCTGGCGCGGGACCTCGGGTCGCGGGTGTGGTGGCCCAACCGGTCGATGCGGCCCTGATATTCGGTTGCCCCCGGGAGGGCGGGGCCGCAGAGTTCGCCCCCATGGACCATGCCACCGCCCTCCTGCGGGCCTACGACACCCAGCTGCGCACCGACGCGGAGACCTCCAGCGCCCTCGCCGTGACCCGGCTGGGCCCGCTCCACCTCGCCCGCTACGAGGGCGGCCGCGGCTTCGTCACCTACCAGGACCTCGGCCGCCCCGACGCCGCCGAGGTGCGCCGGCTGGTCGCCGGGGCGGTGGAACACTTCCGGGCGGACCCCTCGGTGGTCCGCGCGGAGTGGAAGACCCGCGGCCACGACCACGCGCCCGGCCTCCACGAGACGCTGCTGGAGCACGGGTTCGTCCCCGAGGACCCCGAGTCGGTGATGGTCGGTGACGCCCGCGCGCTCGCCGTCGAGGTCCCGCTGCCGCCGGGCGTGACGCTGCGGCAGGTGACCGGGGAGGCGGACGTCCGCGCCATGTGCCGCATGCAGGCCGAGGTGTTCGGCCACGCCGCCGACGGGGGCGCCCGCGACGCCGACGAGCAGCTGCGGCGGCTGGCCGCGGGCGAGGACCTGGAACTGTGGGTCGCCGAGACGGAGGACGGCCGGGTGGTGAGCGCCGGACGGCTCGAGCCGGTGAAGGGCACCGAGTTCGCGGGGATCTGGGGCGGCTGCACCCGGAAGGAGTGGCGCGGCCGGGGCGTCTACCGGGCCCTCACGGCCGCGCGGGCCCGGTCCGCGATCGCCCGCGGCAAGCGGCTGGTCCACAGCGACTCCACCGAGTACAGCCGCCCCATCCTCGAACGCTACGGCTTCCTCCGGGTCACCACGACGACGCCGTACGAATGGTCCCGCGGCCCGGGGCAGTGACCGGGCCGCGGGGCGTCACTCCCCGCCGCGGAGGGCGACCGCCTGGTGGAGCGCCTCGGCGAGTTCCCGCACCTGCGGGTCCTCCGTGCGCTCCGCCAGCGCGTCCGCGTGGTCCGCGAGGCTCGACAGCTTCGGCGTCGCGGGGCCGAACCCGCTCTCCCGCAGCGCCGCCGCGAAGTGCGCCGCCACCGCCGTGACCTGGAACCGCGCCGACGCCTCACGGACCGAGGCGTGCAGCGCGCCGGTCCCCAGCGACCGCGAGGCCTCCCGGGCCTCCTTCGTCTCCGGGTCCAGCCACCGCACCGTCGCGGTGGCCAGGCGCCCCGACTTCCCCTCCTTCAGCCGCACCGCGTACAGGGCGGTGACCGTGTGCCCGGGGCCGACCTCGCCCCCGTCGACCCGGTCGTCTCGGAAGTCCTCGTCGGCCACCCGCCGGTTCTCGTAACCGATCAGCCGGTGCTCGGACACCGTCCGGGGGTCGAAGGCCACCTGTGCCTTGGCGTCCCGCGCCACCAGGTCCACGTTGCGGGGCAGGTCCTCGGAGAAGACCCGCTCCGCCTCCTCGGTGGAGGAGACGTAGACGGTGTGGCCGTCGCCCCGGTTGGTGAGCCGCTCCATCAGGTCGTCCCCGTACTCGCTGCCCACGCCCACCCCGAAGAGGGTGATCCCGTTGTCCTTCCGGGCGTGCGCCACCTCCTGGAGGATGTCGTCGGCGTCCGTCTCCCCCGTGTTGGCCAGGGCGTCCGACATCAGCACCACCCGGTTGGTGGCGCCGTCGCGCAGCCCGTCCAGCGCCGCGGTGTACCCGGCGCGCACACCCGCGGCCAGGTTGGTGGAGGACAGCGCCTCCAGCCGGTCGACGGCGTCGCGGACCTCGCCGCGGTGCCCGCCGACGCGGGTCATCGGCAGGACGGTCTCGGCCTCGTCGCTGAAGGCGACCAGCGCGACGGAGTCCTCGTCACGCAGCCGGCCGGCCATCGTGCGCAGACCCTCCTGGACCAGGTCGAGCCGGCCCTCGTCGGCCATCGAGCCGGAGACGTCCACGACGAAGGTGAGCGCGGCCGGCTTCCGTTCACCGTCACCGGCGCCCGGTTCGGGCCGGGTGGCCAGCCCCACCCGCATCAGCGCCCAGCCCGCCTCCCCGGCCCGCGCCCCGTCCAGGCTCACCGAGAAGCCGTCGCCCTTCGGCCTGCGGTAGTCCTGCCGGAAGCTGTTGACGAACTCCTCCGCCCGCACCGTCGACGGCTCGGGCAGCCGCCCGTCGGCCAGCGCACTGCGGGCGTAGCCGTAGGAGGCGGTGTCCACGTCCAGCGCGAACGTGGACAATTGGTCGCCGCCCCGGTCGTCCTCGCCGCGTGAGGGCGCGGCGGAGGGGGCGGGCGCGCCCTCCTGGGCGGCGGACTTGTCCTGTGCCACGCCGCTGCCGCTGCCGCTCCCCGAGCAGCCGGTGAGCAGCAGCCCCGCGGCCGCCGCCCCCGCGAGCAGGGCGCGCAGCCGGCGCGGGCCGGCCGGCGCGGTGACGGTTCCTGTCGTGTGCGGGATGCTCATCTCCCGTTCCCCCCTGGGATGTCGGCGTCCTCGGACGCCTGTGGAGTGCCCTTGTGCCACTGTGACGCGGGGGAGCGGCGGAACGTGCGGCACGGCCGGTTGCGCTTCGGTATCGGAGCGGACACGGTGTGCCGCGCCCGTGACCGGCCCGTGAGCGGCAGGAGACGTTCCGCTCACGGGCCGGCGCGGGCGCGAGGACGGAGCCGCCCGCGCCCGCCCCGGCAGGCGGGTGCGGACGCGGGCGGCCATCGGCGGTGCGCCGCGGGGGATCAGCCGTTCAGACCCTTGTCCAGGGCCTTGATCAGCTCTCCGTCCGGGGTGTCCCCGTCGAGCGACCAGATCATCGCCCCGCCGAGCCCGCGGGACTTCACGTACGCGGCCTTGCGGGCCAGCACCTGCGGATCGTCGTAGGTCCACAGCGTGGTGCCGTCGAAGATCCAGGCGTGGCCGCCGGCGCGGTCCCGGTGGACGGTGAAGCCGCCCGAGCCGGCCAGCGCCTTGAGCTCCTCGTAGTCGGCGTAGCCGTTCGCCCAGAGCGCGGGCGCCGGGCCCGCGGCCGGCTGCCCGAGGCCGTCGCCGCCGCCGCTCACGCCGGTCCAGCCCTGGCCGTAGAAGGGGACGCCCACCACGAGCTTGCGCAGCGGGGCGCCCCGCTTGCGCCAGGCCTCCACGGTGCCGTGGACGCTGTAGTCGCCGGCCGCGAACAGGGCGGACTGCTGGGCGGTGACCGGCTCGCCGCTGACGTGGAAGTCGTAGCCCTGCAGGGTCACGAAGTCCAGGTCCCGCATGATCCTCGGGACGTCGAAGCCCGCGTCGATCTTGGCCTCGGCGGTGGGCACGAACGCGGACAGGTCGTAGTGCTTGTCCTGCCGCCGGCCGAGCGCGTCGAGCTGCCGACGGAACTCCGCGACCAGCTTGGTGAAGTTCCTGCGGTCCTCCGGACGGAAGACCGTGTCGGTGTCGCCGGAGGAGCCGGGCCACTCCCAGTCGAGGTCGATGCCGTCGAAGACGCCGGCCGCCGAGCCCGGGCCGCCGCGGCCGCTGTCCGCGGGCAGGTCGCCCTTCAGGTACAGGTCGACGCAGGAGGAGACGAAGCGCTTGCGGGAGGCCTCGGTGCGGGCCGCGTCGGAGAAGTGGGTCGACCAGGACCAGCCGCCCAGCGAGATCATCACCTTGAGGTCCGGGTGCTTCTCCTTGAGCTTCTTCAGCTGCAGGAAGTTGCCCGCCAGCGGCTGGTCCCAGGTGTCGGCCACGCCGTCCACCGAGTCCGCGGCGGCCACCGGCCGCACGTAGTCCGCCCAGGCGTCGGCCTCGCCGGGGATGTTGCCCGTCAGGCACTCGCCCTGCGGACTCACGTTGCCGAAGGCGTAGTTGAGGTGGGTCAGCCGCTCGGCCGTACCGCTGAGGTCGACGTCCTGGACCTGGTAGTCACGGCCGTAGACGCCCCACTGGGTGAAGTAGCCGACCTGCCGCGGGGTGTGGTGCGAGCGGGACGAGGCGGTGGTGGAGGGCGCGTCGCCGGGAGCGGCGGACGAGGCCGGGGCGAGCCCGACGACCAGTGCGAGCGCGGGAGCGACAACTCCCGCTGCGGAGAAGAGTCTTCGAGGCAGACGCATGCGCGGAAGCTATTGGTCTGGACCACGTGGGTCAAGGGGGAAGGGGTGAACGGGAGGAGTGGGAGGAGGAGTTGAGAGCTCCGGGGCGGGTAGGCGGGCGGCGTGAAGGTGACTCTGTGTGCCGGGTGGCCGTCGGGGCGAGGGGTGGGCGCCGGTGCCCGGAAAGCGGTCCGCTGGGCGCGTGGGCGCGGTTCGTGCCAGGTCAGACCAATGGCGCCGCATGCCGGAAGCGCGGCGGTGTGCTCCCGCGCGGAGAGGTGTGACCCTCGTCTCGTTTACCGAGCGTGTGTGTGCCGTTTGGTGGCGTTGTGTCGTCCCGCTATATGAAACCGGTGTTACGGCCGTGCGAAAGTCGGCCGGTGACGCCGCGGAGCCTCTTGTGCAATCCGCGTAGACCCACCAATCTTTCGGCTTGGCGACAGGGAAGCCGTCGAGGTCGATCCGACCATGATTGGCATGTACCTGTTCGCCGTTCGTGCCCCGGGGCGGACCCGACCGGTCCTCCCGACACCGCTCCCCCCAGCAGGAGGAACCCTCGGATGGCAGTCATGCGGAGCTCCCGTAGCAGAATGCTCGCCGGCGTCGGCGCCCTGGTCGCGGCCGCCCTCACCGGCGGCCTGGTCACCGCGCTTCCCGCCCAGGCTGCCGGGGCCACCGGCACGATCGCCTACGCGAACGCGGACAACGCGGTCAAGGGCAGCTACATCGTCACGCTGAAGTCGGACACCAAGGCCGGCTCGGCCAAGGGCAAGGACGTCGCCAAGAAGCACGGCGCCCAGGTCGAGAAGACCTTCCGCAAGGCGGTCAACGGCTACACGATCGAGGCCACCGAGGCCGAGGCCGCCAAGCTGGCCGCCGACCCGGCCGTCGCGCTGGTCGAGCAGAACCGCACCTTCACCACCTTGACGACGCAGACCAACCCCACCTGGGGCCTGGACCGCATCGACCAGACCGCGCTGCCGCTGAACAGCTCGTACACCTACGACGACACGGCCGGCGCCGGCGTCACGGCGTACGTCATCGACACCGGCGTGCGCATCTCGCACACCGACTTCGGCGGCCGTGCCCGCAACGGTTACGACGCGGTCGACGGCGACAGCGTCGCCCAGGACGGCAACGGCCACGGCACCCACGTCGCCGGCACCATCGCGGGCTCCACCTACGGTGTGGCCAAGAAGGCGAACATCGTCGGCGTCCGCGTGCTGGACAACAACGGCGAGGGCACCACCGCCGGGGTGATCGACGGCGTCGACTGGGTCGCGTCCAACGCGGTCAAGCCGGCCGTCGCCAACATGTCCCTCGGCGGCGGCGCCTCCACCACCCTGGACACCGCGGTGCGCAACGCCATCGCCTCCGGCGTGACCTTCGCGGTCGCCGCGGGCAACGAGTCCGTCACCGCGACCGGTTCGCCGGCCCGGGTGAGCGAGGCCATCACCGTCGGCGCCACCACCAGCACCGACGCGCGCGCCAGCTACTCCAACTACGGCTCGGCCCTGGACATCTTCGCCCCCGGCTCGTCCATCACGTCGACCTGGAACACCGGCGACTCGGCGACCAACACCATCTCCGGCACCTCGATGGCCACCCCGCACGTCGCGGGCGCCGCGGCGCTGTACCTGGCCGACAACACCTCGGCCTCGCCGGCGACGGTCGCCTCGGCGCTGATCGCCAACTCGGTCTCCGGCAAGGTCACGAGCCCGGGCACCGGTTCGCCCAACCGCCTGCTGTACGTGGGCGCGGGCGGCACCACCCCGCCGGCCGGCAAGTCGTTCAGCAACGCCACGGACTACACGATCGGCGACAACAAGACCGTCGAGTCCTCGATCACCGTCAGCGGCGTCACCGGCAACGCGCCGGCCACCCTGCAGGTGCCGGTCAACATCGTCCACACCTACATCGGTGACCTCCAGGTCCAGCTGATCGCCCCCGACGGCTCGGCCTACACGCTGAAGGCGTACGGCACCGGCACCTCCACGGACAACATCAACACCACCTACACGGTGAACGCCTCCTCCGAGGTGGCCAACGGCACGTGGAAGCTGCGGGTCAGCGACAACGCCGCGGGCGACACCGGCTACATCAACAGCTGGGGTCTGACCTTCTGAGGTCGTCCTGTCCCGTCCCACCGCCCCGCCCCCGTCACGTCCGTCGTGACGGGGGCGGGGCCTTTGGGGTGCCAGGAGCCGGTGGACACCCGGTCGGTGGGGGAAAGACCGCTCGATTAGCATGCGCTCCTCACCCCCGCGGGCCCCGGCACCCGCGCCGACGCGACACCGCCCACCCCGCACGAGGAGCACCGCCCAGTGGCCACCGAACCGCCCACCCCGCCGCCGCACCCCGGCAGTCCCGAGCGCGACGGCGCGGACGCCGCCGCACCCACACCCCCGGCGGTGTCCTTCAGCAAGCCCGCGGCCACCTCGGGCGACCAGCCCTCACCTGTCGAGCCGTCCGCGCCCTCCGACGCCATGCCGACCCCCGCGCGTTCCGATGCCGTGCCGCCCCCCGCCCCGGTCGGCCCGCCGCCGGCGCCCGTGGTCCCGCCGGCGCCCGCGGCCCCACAGGACCTGTGGGCCCCGCCGGAGCCCGGGAGCGTTCCGCGGGCGCCCGCGCCCCCGGCCCCCGCGCCCTGTCCCGGGTCGCCCGCCGGAGGGTTCGGGCCGCCGACGCCGCCCGGTCCGCACGGCGCGGGTCCGTACCCGTACGGCGTGCCCGCGCCGTTCGGCCAGTTCGCCCCGCAGAAGCCGCCCTACAACGGTCTGGCGATCACCGCCCTGGTGCTCGGCCTGCTGTGCTGCGTCCCGCTGGTCGGCGTGATCCTCGGCGTGATCGCCCTTGCGCAGATCAGGAAGACGGGGCAGCGCGGCAAGGGCCTGGCCGTCGCCGGCATCGCGCTCTCCACGATCGGCACGCTCCTCACCGTGCTGTTCTTCACCACCGGTGGGTGGACGTCGTTCAAGGGCGGCTTCGAGGAGGGCCTCCGCGAGACCGACGCCACCGCCACGCTCCAGCCGGGCGACTGCTTCGACCGGCCGGGCGACTGGGACGGCGTGGAGGAGGACGCGCAGGCCGACCTGATCGAAGAGGTGTCCTGCGACGTTCCCCACGACGGCGAGGCCTTCGCGCGCTTCGATCTCAGTGAGGACGCCTACCCCGGGCAGGACGGCGTGATCGACGAGGCCGACCGGCGCTGCGTCGCGCATCTGTCCCGGTACGCCATGGACGCGTGGAAACTCGCCCCCGAGGCGGCGGACTACTTCTACAACTACCCGTCGCAGGCCGCCTGGTCGCTCGGCGACCGCTCCGTCGTCTGCGCCGTCGCCGCGGAGGAGGGACAGTTGGCCGGGCCGGTGCGGCTGGACGAAACCGTCCTCGGCGGCGACCAGCTGGCCTACCTGGAGCCGGTCGCGGGTCTCAACACCGCACTCGCCGGGGCGCCGTTCGCCGGCGTGGACGAGGATCTGGCCGCCCACCAGGAGTGGGCGGCCGAGGTGACCGGCGAACTCTCGGCCGTATCGCGGGCGTTGCGGGACCATGACTGGGACCCCGGGGCGAGCCCGGCCGCCGGGCAGCTCGCGGACCAGGTCGACGTGGCCCGCGGCCTGTGGGAGGAGCTGGACAGCGCGAGGAGTGCCGACGAGTTCCGCGTCGGCTGGTCGGCGGCCCTCTTCGCGCTCACCGACCGCACCGACGGCGCGAAGGACCTGCGGAAGGCGCTGAAGCTGAGCACCGAGCGTCCGGAGGCCGACTCCGACACCGTGACCCCCGCCGGCGCCCTCTAGGCACCGCCCGCCTCCCGTCCGCCCCCGCCGTGGTTCGCCGCGACGGGGGCGGTGTCGTGCGGCCGGTTCCGCTCCGTGAGGTGACGAGCCCCGGCGCACGGGCGTCCGCCTGTGGCGCCCGGGCGCGCCGGGCGTACCGGAACGCGCCGGGACAGGCCGTGGGCGGCGGACTGAACGGGGCCCACGCTGGGCAGGGATTGCCCGTCCAGAGCCTGGTCAACCGTGGTTCATCACATCGAGTGAAACGCTGGCCCTTGCTTGCGTGCAGATACTCACGGTTGCCACTCTGTGGCTGCCTGTACAGCCCGAGCGAAGCGGAGCGGCCAGTGACATTCGGTGAGCAGCCGGCGTATCTGCGCGTCGCGGGTGATCTCCGGAAGAAGATCGTCGACGGCTCGCTCGCGCCGCACACCCGACTCCCCTCGCAGGCCCGGATCCGCGAGGAGTACGGGGTCTCCGACACGGTCGCCCTGGAGGCCCGCAAGGTGCTGATGGCCGAAGGGCTGGTCGAAGGCCGTTCCGGCTCCGGCACCTACGTGCGCGAGCGCCCGGTGCCGCGCCCGGTCGCCCGCTCCGGTTACCGCCCGGCGGGCGGCGCCAACCCGTTCCGCCAGGAGCAGGCCGACGAGAAGTCCCGCGGCACCTGGGAGTCCCGCAGCGAGCAGGCCGAGGCGGAGCCGGAGATCGCCGAGCGGCTGCGTATCGAGCCCGGGGACCGGGTGATGCGCACCCGCTACGTGTTCCGCGAGAACGGGGAGCCGATGATGCTCTCCACCTCCTTCGAGCCCCTCGAGGTCACCGGGCGGACCCCCGTGATGCTGCCGGAGGAGGGGCCGCTCGGCGGGATGGGCGTGGTCGAGCGGATGGCCGGGATCGACGTCGTGGTCGACAACGTCACCGAGGAGGTGTCGGCCCGCCCCGGGCTGGCCGAGGAACTGCTGGAACTGGGCGGCGTGCCCGGCCACGTGGTGCTGGTGATCCGCAGGACGTTCTTCGCCTCGGGGCGGCCGGTCGAGACCGCGGACGTGGTGGTTCCGGCCGACCGGTACCGGGTCTCCTACCATCTTCCGGTGCGGTAACTCCCTTACCGGCCGCGGTGGGCGGCCTGTCGCGGGCGTCGGATTTCGGACGACCTGATGGCCTGTGGGCTGTTCCGCGGCACGGGAGCGTGAAGGTCAGGCGTGCGCCGGAGGGGGGCGTGCGCCCCCTCGTTATGGCCGGTTGCCTGCCTCTTTGGCTGAAGTCGTGTTCGCTGCGTGAAGGTTGGGCGTACGCTCGGGCATATGCGTACAGCGGTTTCATCGGCGAGGCCGGCAATCGGAGAGGCGCGATGAGCGACGGCACGATCACCCTTCCCTGGCAGGTCATCCGCCAGGACGACAACGGCAACCGCTACCGGGTGGGCCAGTACGCCACGCGCGCGGAGGCCCAGAAGATCGCCGACAACCTCGACTCGCGCGGGCCCAAGCAGCTGTACTGGGTCGAGCGGATCGGCGGGACCGCGGGTCCGGCCGGCTTCCCCGGCCCGTCCGGCGCGGCCTGAGCCGCGCCCCTTATGCTCCGACGCATGACGGCTGATGTCACCGTGGTCGGGGCGGCCCTCTTCGACGAGGGCAGACTGCTGGCCGCGCGCCGCAGCGCGCCGCCCGAGCTGGCGGGCCGCTGGGAGCTGCCCGGCGGCAAGGTGGAGAAGGGCGAGGCGCCCGAGCAGGCCCTGGTGCGCGAGCTGCGCGAGGAACTGGGCGTCGAGGCGCGCACCGTCGGGCGGGTCCCCGGCGAGTGGCCGCTGCGCGAGCCCTATGTCCTGCGGGTCTGGACGGCCCTCCTGGAGCCGGGATCCCCCGCCCCCGAACCGCTGCAGGACCACGACGTGCTGCGCTGGCTGTCCCCCGGGGAGATCTGGGACGTCGACTGGCTGGACCAGGACGTGCCGGCCGTGCGCGAGGCGCTGGAGCACCGTCCCGCCGCCCGCTGAACATTCCCGAACATCCCGGCGAATCTCACGGTAATCACCTTTCTGTGCGGGTATGAGCCCTTATGTCATCGGTCGTCCGGTGGGCGGTCGGGCTCTTCCGGGGAGAGGTGGTCGTGGTGCTCGACGCACGGGAGACGCACCGCGCCGACTGGACCTTCCCGTCGTCGCCCCGCGCGGTGCCGGCCGCCCGGTCGGCGGTCGTGCGACGGTTGGAGCAGTGGGGCCTGGACGGCGTGCGGGACACCGCGGCCCTGCTCGTCACCGAAGTGATCACCAATTCCGTCCGGCACGGACGGGGCGGCCCCATCGACCTGGCGATCCTCGGCCCGGGTCCCGGCGGGGGCGGCCAGGGGACCGTGCGGATCGAGGTCCGCGACGAGGACCCCCTTCCGCCGCGGCCGCGGGAGGAGGTGCGGCCGGAGGACGAGAGCGGACGCGGACTGCTGCTCCTCACCTCCTTCGCGAGGGCGTGGGGTGTGCACCCAGGACCCCGGGGGAAGACGGTGTGGTTCGAGCTGGCGGTGCCCGGGTGAGGGCCCCGCGCCGGTCGCGGCTCGAGATCTCTCAGGCCACTCGACGTGCTGGCGGTTCGGGCGGGATATGGGTGGTTAGGAGACCGGGGGAGTGAAGGACGGTGTCGCACGGCGGCGCGGTGCTGGATACTGCGGGCAGCCGCCCGAGGTGACCGGCCCGGGTGGGTGTGCTGGAGGGGACGGTTCGCGTGGGCGGGATACCACCGAGGGGCCCGGGAGAAGAGGCCCCGGAGGTCGACGGGGTGTGGCAGAGCGGGCCGCCCGGATCTCTGAGCGACGCGCTGGGCATCGCCACGTTCTCACTCGGCCCGGACGGGCTGGTCGACCAGTGGAGCGCCCGCGCCGAGAGTCTGCTCGGCGTGCCGGCCCGGCTGGCCGTCGGACGCGACCCGGTGGAGACCTTCGTACGGCCCGAGCTGCGCGGCGGCGTCCGCCGCAAGATGGCCGAGATACTCGACGGCCGTGAATGGACCGGCGTCGTCCCCTACCTCCGGCCCGCCGAGGGCGCCGAGGGCGCCGGAAGCGCCGACGGTACGGCGGACCGCCCGGGCCAGAGCGCCGGCCGGACCGAGGCCCTGGCCGAGATCCACGTGATGCCGACCCGCAACGCCGAGGGGGAGCGCGCCGCGCTCTGTCTCGTGATCGACGTCCGCACGCTCCAGGGACTCGAGGCGGACCTGGCCGCCTCCCAGGCGATATTCGGACAGTCCCCGTTCGGCTTCCTGCTGATCGACACCGACCTGCGGATCCAGCGCGCCAACCAGCGCTTCGCCTCGGTCTTCGGCGGCCGCCCCGAGGACCACCTCGGCCACGGCGTCCACGACTACCTGGCGCCCCCGGAGGCCGAACGCGTCGCCACCGCGCTGCGCCAGGTCCTGGAGACCGGTCACTCGGTCACCGACATGCACGTCACCGGCAGCGTCGGCGACGGGGCGGAGCCCCGCGACTGGTCGATCAACCTCTACCGCGTGCACGCCGGCAGCGGCCGCCCGATCGGCGTGGCCTGGCTCGGCATCGACGTCACCGCCCGCAAGGAGGCCGCCCGCGAGGCCGCCGCGGCCCGCCGCAACCTGCAACTGCTCAACGAGGCCGGCGCCCGCATCGGCAACAGCCTCGACCTGCAGACCACCGCGCGCGAGCTGCTGGACGTCGTCGTCCCGCACTTCTGCGACCTGGCCACCGTCGACCTCTACGAGGCGCTCCTCGTGGGCGACGAGGCCGCCCCCGGGCTCGCCGACGGCAGCGCCGCGCTGCGCCGGGTCGGCTTCTCCAGCGCCGTCGCCGATCTGGCCTTCCCCGCCGACGACGCGCCCCACGAGGTCGGCACGGTGCACCACTACCCGTTCAACTCCCCCTGCGCGGACGCGCTGCGCACCGCCGAGCCGCGGCTGGTGCCGCCCACCGGGGGCCACCGCAGGACCCTCTCCACACTGGCCGTGCCGATGGTCGCCCACGACACCGTGGTCGGCCTGGTGAAGTTCGCCCGGGTCACCGGCAGCGAGCCCTTCGGCGAGCGGGACCGGGCGCTGGCCGCGCAGCTGGCCTCCCGGGCCGCCGTCTGCATCGACAACGCGCGCCTGTACCGGCGCGAGCACCAGCGGGCGCTGATCATGCAGCGCTCCCTGCTGCCGCCGGGCGACCCGGAGGCGGCGGGCCTGGACATCGCCTGCCGCTACCTCCCCGGCAGCTCCACCGCCGAGGTGGGCGGCGACTGGTTCGACGTGATCGAGCTGCCCGGTCACCGCACCGCCCTGGTGGTCGGCGACGTGATGGGCCGAGGTCTGCGGGCCGCCGTCGCCATGGGCGAGCTGCGCACCGCCGTCCGCACCCTGGCCCTGCTCGACCTCAGCCCCGCCGAGGTGCTGGGCGCGCTCGACGAGATCGCCCGCGGCCTCGGCTCGCCGGGACTGCCCGCGCAGAAGAGCGGCCGCACGGCACGGCGGCCGGACGGCGCCGACCCGGCCGAGGTGTACCTCGCGACGTGCGTCTACGCCGTCTACGACTCGGTCACCCGGCGCTGCGTCTTCGCGAATGCCGGGCACCTGCCGCCGGTGGTCGTGGAACCGGGCGGCCGCCCCGGGCGCATGCTGGAGGTGCCGCCCGGGATGCCGCTGGGCGTCGGGGGCGAACCGTTCGAGGAGGTCGAGGTCGAACTCCCCGACGGGGCGCTGCTGGCCCTGTACACCGACGGCCTGGTCGAGTCCCGCCACCAGCCGCTGGACGACGGGCTCGACGCGTTCGTCGCCGCGATCACCGACCCGACACGGCCGCTGGAGGAGGTCTGCGACCAGGTCCTGGGCGCGCTGGACACCCACCACGGCGAGGACGACATCGCGCTGCTGCTGGCCCGGATCCGCGGACTGCCGCGCGAGGCGGTGGGGGACTGGACCTTCCCCGCCGAGGCGCGCAGCGTCGGCCGGGCCCGCGACCACACGCGCGAGCAGCTGGCCTCGTGGGGACTGGACGCGCTGGACGACACGGCCGAGCTGCTGGTCAGCGAGCTGGTCACCAACGCGCTGCGGTACGGCGAGGGCGACATACGGCTGCGGCTGCTGCTGGACCGGACGATGGTGTGCGAGGTGTGGGACGCGGGGCTGGTGCAGCCGCGGCGGCGGCGCGCGCGGGACACGGACGAGGGCGGCCGGGGGCTTCAGCTGGTGCAGCTGCTGTCCGCGGCCTGGGGGTCGCGGCGCACCCACCGGGGCAAGACCGTCTGGTTCGAGCTCGCCCTGCCCAAGGCCGGCGCCCCCGCCCCCGACCCCACCGCGGCCTTCCTCGACCTCTTCTGAGAACTCTTCCGAGACCTCTTCCGACCGCCCGGGTCCCCCTCCGGCCGCCCGGGCGCGTCGTCCCCGGCGCGATCAGGGGGCGATGCCGCCCGGGTCGGCCTCGCGGGGGGCGGTGGTGGAGCCGCGGCGCCCACGGGTGACGGGGCCGCCGAAGGAGCCGGGCGGCCCCCCGTCCGCGCCGCCGCCCAGCAGCACACCCCCGAGCACCGCGCCGCCGACGCCCCCGCCCTGCGGCCCGTACGCGTCCCGGTACGCCCGCACGTCCTCCTCCGCCAGCCTCCGCGCCTGCCGCGCCAGCCCGTCCGCGTCCCGCGCGTCCTCCGGCGCCCGCTCCTGCACCGCGCGGCCCAGCAGCCGGTGCGCCTCGGCCAGCCGCACCCGGGCCCGCACCCCCACCGCACCGCGGTGCGCCCCCACGTAGTCCTCGGCGGCCGCCGCGGAGCAGCGCGCCACCAGCACCGCCGCCGGGAACAGCGCGTCGTCCTCCCCGGGCGGCACCGCCTCCGGCAGCGGCACCGCCGTGGTCGCCGTCCGCACCACCCGCCGCAGCACGTCCAGCGGGTCGCACGCCCCCTGGTCCACCTCCGCCCGCAGCGCCGCCAGCGCGTCCTTGCCCACCCGGGCGAACGCCGCCTCGAAGGTCTGCGGGATCGCCTCGTCGGCCTCGGCCAGCTCCGCCGCCAGCCGGTCCACACCGTTCACCAGTGCGCCGACCTGCGAGATCGCCCCCTCGGCGGCCCGCAGGTGCATCGCCGCGGCGACCGGGTCGCCCAGGTCGCCGGTCTGCCGTGACCGGTTGAGCCGGCTGGTCGCGAAGACCAGCCGCTCCTTGGCCAGCTCCATCTGACCCGACACCGTCATCACCGCGGACGGCGCGTACCGCGCCCCGATCGCCGCCAGATTGGCCTCGCTCGCGCCGACCCGCCCGGTCAGGGCGCGGAACCGCTGCTCCGCCACGGTCAGCGCCTCGGGGATGCCGGTCCCGTCCTCCAGGGCGCGCAGCCGGTCGAACTCCTCGGACTCCTCGTCCAGCCGCCGCCCCACCGCACGGCACCGCTCCAGCACGTCGTGCAGCACGGCGATCCGCCCGGGCCCGGGCGGCGTGCCCTCGGCGGGCGGCTCGCCGGCGTCGTGGAGCAGGGCGAACACCGCGGCGACCTCGCTCTCGGCGCCGCGGACCGCGCGGGCGAAGCCCTGGACGGCGGCCGCACCGAATCTCGCCTCGGCGAACCCCAGCTCCTCGCGGCTGGTGTGCACGCAGTCGTCGGCCGCGACCAGCGCCGCCCCGGCCCGCGCCTCGAGCTCCGGGACCGGCACGTCGCCGCGACCCGACCTGGCCCGCAGCCGGGTCAGCGCGCCGCCCTGCACGGCGGGCTCGGGCGGCGCCCCGGCGGCCGGCGCGGCGGGGGAGTCCGCCCCGGTGCGCACGGTCCGGGTCCGGGAGCGCCGGGTGCGGCGGACGTAGCCGTACCCGGCCAGTACGCCGACCGCGCCCCCGATCGCGACCGGCAGCGCCACGTCGGCCACCGACGCGGCGGCCCGCGCCGCGGCGGGGCTCCCGGCCGGTCGCGCGGCGACACCGGCGCCCCGGTCGGCGGCGGGGCGGTGCGTCCGGTCGGCGGCGGAACCCCGTGCCGTCCCGGCCGGACCCCCGGCGGATCCGCGGGCACGGTCGGCCGCGGGATCCTCGACCCGCCCGTCGGCCGCCGCCGCGGCCACCGTGGCGGTCGCCGCGGCGGCGGGCGGGCTCCACGCCGGGGTGGTCAGGAGGAGAAGGAGGGCGGCGGCCCTGGCCGGCAGAGGGGTGCGCCGGTGGGGCCGGGTGCGGGGCGATGGTGACGGGGTGGGCATCACAGAGGGGAGCGTATGGCCGGGTGCGTCCGCTCGCGACCGGTATGCGTCTGAATCAGGCCATGTGCAGGTCGCGGAGTGGACGCGAAGTGATCGACAGCGGTCCGGTCCGCATCACCGCACCCCCGCGCCCGCAACGGCCTCGGCCCCTCCCCGTTCGGCCGCACGTTGCTCCCAACGGGTGGGATCCGCGGCGAACTGTCGCCGAGTCGGGGGACAGGAGTGCGTGATGTCGCCTTCAGTGAGCCATAAATCTCATCGGTAAATCGGGAAAATCGACCGCAGGCCGCGTTGCCCGGACGTACGAGGAGCGGCTCGCCCCGGAGGCAGCAGTGACGTACCACCACCGTGTCGGACCGCGCGCCGTCATGCGCTCGGTCGTCTTTCTCACCGCGGGCCTGCTCGCGGTGACCACACTGTCCGGCTGCGGCTCCGGGGAGCGGTCGAGCGAGCCGCTGGCCGGCCCGGACATCGCGCCCGCCACCCGTGACCGGATCAAGGACGGCGGCACCCTCCGCTGGGCCGTCGACTCCGTCCCGCAGACCCTGAACACCTTCCAGTCCGACGCCGACGCCACCACCACCCGCGTCGCCCAGGCGGTGCTCCCCGCCATGTTCCGGCTGGACTCCCGGGGCCGCCCGCAGCGCGCCGCCGAGTTCCTGGAGTCGGCGGAGGTGGTGCGGACCGAGCCCAAGCAGGTGGTGCTCTACAAGCTCGACCGGGCGGCGGTCTGGAGCGACGGCAGGAAGCTCGGCGCGGCCGACTTCGCCGCCCAGTGGCAGGCGCTCTCCGGACGCAACAGCGCCTTCTGGACCGCCCACAACGCGGGCTACGACCGGATCGAACGGGTCCGGCGCGGCAAGACCGACCAGGAGGTCGAGGTCACCTTCGCCCGCCGCTACGCCGACTGGCGCTCGCTGTTCACCCCGCTGTACCCCAAGGACGTCATGGGCACTGCCGAGGCCTTCAACAACGGGGCCCGCAACGAGCTGCGGGTGACCGCCGGTCCCTTCGCCGTGAAGGAGGTCGACCGGAAGGGAGGCGACGTCACCCTGGAGCGGAACAGGCGGTGGTGGGGCGACGCCGCCAAGCTGGACCGGATCGAGCTGCGCGCGGTGCCGCGCGAGAAGCGGACGGCCGAGCTGGTCGCGGGCAGGCTGGACGTGGCCGAGGTGGACGCCGCCCAGGCCCGCCGGATCACCTCCGCGGCCCCCGGCCCCAAGGGCAGCCCCGCGCCCGGCGGGTCCGGCCGGCCGCTGATGGGCCCCGGCGCCGCGAAGGCGGCCGCGCCCCTGCTGCTGACCGGCGCGCCCGGGGCGGGCGCCGCCGGCACGGTGCGGGCCGCCGCGGCCACCCTGTCCTGGGCCGCCCTGCACGGCTCCGACGCCAAGGCCGCCGCGGCCGAGCGGACGGCGCGCGCGAAGCGGGCCGAGGCGGAGAAGAAGTTCGCCGCCGAGCAGCAGGGACTGGCGCGGTACACGGTGCGCAAGTCCCTGGAGCCCGCCTACACCCAGCTCGCCCTCAACGGCTCCCAGGGCCCGCTCGCCGACGAGCGGGTGCGCCGCGCGGTGGCCAGGGCGCTGGACCGCGAGGAACTGGCGAAGACCGTGCTGGGACCGCTGGGCCTGCCCACCGATCCGGTCGGCAGCCACGTCGCGCTCGCCGGGCAGCCGTACTACGCCGACGGCAGCGGGGCCCTCGGCGGCCACGACACCGAGAAGGCGCTGTCGCTGCTGGCCGAGGCCGGCTGGAAGGCGGGCGGCCCGGTCAAGGAGAAGCCGCCCGCCGGCGTGGCGGGCGCGGCGGGCAACGGGCCCGGCGGGAAGCCCGTGACCTCGCCGTCCCCCGGCGCCTCCCGCCCGGCGGGTACCGGCGACTCCACCGGCGCCCCCTCCGCCCCGGCGTCGTCCTCGTCGTCCGAGCCGTCCGAGCCGTCCTCACCGTCCCCCTCGGTCGCCGAGGAGGACGACGGTGACGCGACCTACGTGGTCGGGGAGGACAACAAGCCCGCCCGGGACGCGCACGAGCAGCAGGGCGGCGGCATGCCCGGCGCCTACGCCCCGCGGGGCACCGCGGCGCCCGCCGGCGCGGAGACGGCGCAGCTCGCCAAGGACGGCCGCCCGCTCTCGCTGCGGTTCGTGCTGCCGTCCGGCCCGGGCTCGGAGTCGCTGCGGGCGGTCGGCGACCGCGTCCAGCAGATGCTGCGGCGGGTCGGTATCCGCACCGAGATCACCCGGGTGCCGGACGACGGCTACTTCAAGGACCACGTCGCCAACGGCCAGTACGACCTGGCGCTGTACTCCTGGCCGGTCTCGGCCTACCCGGCCACCGACGCCCGGCCGATCTTCGCCAAGCCGGTCCCGGCGGCCGACGGGTCGCTGGTCGTCGAGCAGAACTACACCCGGGTCGGCACGGACGAGGTGGACCAGCTCTTCGACCGGGCCGTCGCCGAGCTGGACGAGGAGGAGGGGCGCGAGCTGATGCGGCGGGCCGACGAGCGGATCTGGACGGCGGCCGGGTCGGTCCCGCTGTACCAGCGGCCGCAGCTGGTGGCCGTCGGTCGCACCGTCGCCAACGCCGGGGCGTTCGGGTTCGGCACCCCCGTCCACGAGGACATGGGTTTCCTGAAGAAGTGATCCCCGCCCGCCGCGGCCCCGCCCCTCCCCGGGAGCGGGGCCGCTCCGGCACGGGCTGCCCACCGCCCCGGGCGCCGCAGGGACCGGCGACGGGCGCCGCACGGGCCGGCGGGCGGCTCGGCGGAGGCGGACAAATGGGCGATGAGCTGGGCAGACTCTCCCTGGGGCGGGAAAAGCCGCCGTACCCCCGTACGATGGGGTAAGGCCGTGGCGTGCAACAGCCCGGCAGAAGGCCCCGCGCCACCCACCGAGGCGTGCGTCGGCCACCTCACACTCCGGGAGATAGTCGCAATATGGCCACGCGCCACGACATCCGTAACGTCGCCATCGTCGCCCACGTCGACCACGGCAAGACGACCATCGTCGATGCCATGCTCAAGCAGGCCGGCGCCTTCGCCGCGCACCAGCTGGAGTCCGTCGACGACCGCGTCATGGACTCGAACGACCTGGAGCGTGAGAAGGGCATCACGATCCTCGCCAAGAACACGGCGGTGAAGTACCACCCCAAGGACGGCGGGGAGCCCATCACCATCAACATCATCGACACCCCCGGCCACGCCGACTTCGGCGGCGAGGTCGAGCGTGGTCTGTCGATGGTGGACGGCGTCGTCCTGCTGGTGGACGCCTCCGAGGGTCCGCTGCCGCAGACCCGCTTCGTGCTGCGCAAGGCGCTGATGGCCCGCAAGCCCGTCATCCTGTGCATCAACAAGACGGACCGCCCCGACGCCCGGATCGACGAGGTCGTCAACGAGACCTACGACCTGTTCCTCGACCTGGACGCCGACGAGGAGCAGATCGAGTTCCCGATCGTCTACGCCTGCGGCCGTGACGGCGTCGCCTCGCTGACCAAGCCCGCCGACGGCACGGTCCCCGAGGACAGCACCAACCTGGAGCCGTTCTTCTCCACCATCCTGGAGCACATCCCGGCGCCGACGTACGAGGAGAGCGCCCCGCTCCAGGCGCACGTCACCAACCTGGACGCCGACAACTTCCTCGGCCGCATCGCGCTGCTGCGCGTGAAGAACGGCGAGCTGCGCAAGGGCCAGTCCGTGGCCTGGATGAAGCGCGACGGCTCGGTGACGAACGTCCGCATCAGCGAGCTGCTGATGACCGAGGCGCTCACCCGCAAGCCGGCCGAGGTGGCCGGCCCCGGTGACATCTGCGCCGTCGCGGGCATCCCCGAGATCACCATCGGCGAGACGCTGGCCGACCCGGAGAACCCGGTCGCCCTGCCGCTGATCCAGGTGGACGAGCCGGCCATCTCCATGGTCATCGGCACCAACACCTCCCCGCTGGTCGGCCGCGGCGCCACCGGCAAGGGCGCCGACAACAAGGCGGCCGTCAAGGACCGCAAGGTCACCGCCCGCCAGGTCAAGGACCGCCTGGACCGCGAGCTCATCGGCAACGTCTCGCTCCGCGTCCTGGACACCGAGCGCCCCGACGCCTGGGAGGTGCAGGGCCGCGGCGAGCTGGCGCTGGCCATCCTGGTCGAGCAGATGCGCCGCGAGGGCTACGAGCTGACCGTCGGCAAGCCGCAGGTGGTCACCAAGGAGGTCGACGGCAAGGTCCACGAGCCCGTCGAGCGCCTGACCGTCGACGTGCCCGAGGAGCACATGGGCGCCGTCACCCAGCTCATGGGCGTCCGCAAGGGCCGCATGGACAACATGTCGAACCACGGCTCCGGCTGGGTGCGCCTGGAGTTCGTCGTGCCCTCCCGCGGTCTGATCGGCTTCCGCACGGAGTTCCTGACCCAGACCCGCGGCACCGGCATCGCCCACTCCATCCACGAGGGCCACGAGCCCTGGTTCGGCACGCTGACCACGCGCAACAACGGCTCGCTGGTCGCCGACCGCTCCGGCGCCGTCACCGCCTTCGCGATGACCAACCTCCAGGAGCGCGGCGTGCTCTTCGTGGAGCCGGGCACCGAGGTGTACGAGGGCATGATCGTCGGCGAGAACTCGCGCTCCGACGACATGGACGTCAACATCACCAAGGAGAAGAAGCTCACCAACATGCGGTCGGCCTCGGCCGACTCGTTCGAGGCGATCGTGCCGCCGCGCAAGCTGTCGCTGGAGCAGTCCCTGGAGTTCTGCCGCGACGACGAGTGCGTCGAGGTGACCCCGGAGGCCGTCCGCATCCGCAAGGCCGTCCTCGACCAGCGTGACCGCGCCCGCTCGGCCTCCCGCGCCAAGCACTCCTGACCCACCGCGCCGGCCGCCACGCGGCCGCGCACGGCCTGTTCCCGGAAGCCCGGGCGCCCCGACGGGG
>NZ_JBHTVQ010000044.1:48792-72713 GCF_042792855.1 Streptomyces sp. NPDC056600 | reverse complement strand
GCCCGAGAGGTGCACCGGGCCGCGCAGCCGTCCCCGGGGGGTCAGGCGCGGGTGGCGGTGAGGAACTCGCGGAGGATGCGTTCTCCGGCGAGGACGCCGCGTTCGACGAGGGGGACGACCGTCGGCGCTCCCCATCCTGTGTCGGCGAGTTCGCCGTGGTTGGGGCGCCAGCCGCGGTCCACCGCCAGCAGCAGGTCGGCGTCGAGGAGGGAGTCGCCCGCGCCGAGGACGAGGTCGGCGCCGGTGCGCCGGGCGACCTCGCGGACCGCGGCGCTCTTGGTGAGCGGCTTGGGCACGGCGTAGATCTTGCGGCCCTGGAGGGAGACCGTCCAGCCGCGGTTCTCGGCCCACTCGGAGAGGTCCTTGACCCACTGGTCGGGCAGCAGGTCGCGCTGGACCACGAGGTAGACGAAGAGGTCCTCGGCGATGCGGTGCTTGAGCAGCCACTGCGGGTCGGCGGTCCGCCGGAGGTGTTCGGAGACCTCCTCCAGCGGCACGCACTCCTCGGCGAGCCGCGCGGCCACCGTCCGCTGCCAGTCGGGGTCGGAGACTCCGTCGACCAGCAGGTGGCCGCCGTTGGCGCAGATCGCGTGGCGCGGAGCGGGGCCGGGCAGGCTGATGCGCTCGTACTGAGCGCGGGTGCGGGTGGTGGTCGGCACGAAGCTGGCGACCTCGCCCAGTTCGGCGAGGAGTTCGGCCGCGGCCTCGGTCATGAAGGAGAGCGGTCTGTGCTCGTGGGTCTCGACGCACAGCAGCCGGGGGGCGTCCTGGTCCGGCATGGTGAGCGCGAGGGCGGCCGTGGAGTAGATCAGGGTCCGGTCCAGGTCGCTGGCGACGACGGCGCGAGGGCCGCCGGTATGGGACTCGGTCATCGTGCGGCCACCGCCCGTCCGTCGGTGCCGGTGGCCCCGCGCGTGTAGCGCGGGTGGATGAGTCCGACGCAGCTGTACGGCAGTTCGTCCACCTCCTCGACCGGCACCCCGCGCTGGGCGGCGAGCAGCCGGACGTGGTCAAGGTCGGCGCCCGCGTCCTTGAGGGCCAGGATCTTCCACGGTACCCGGCGCAGCAGCACCCGGGTGGTCTCGCCCACGCCGGGCTTCACCAGGTTGACGTCATGGATGCCGTACTCCTCGCTGATCCGTTCGACGGCGGCCCAGCCCTCCCAGGTCGGCGTGCGGTCCGCGGCGACGAGTTCCTTGGCGCGGGCCTCGGCGGCGTCGGTGACCTCGTCGAAGCGGGCGGAGACGGCGTCCAGGAAGGCGACGGAGACGTCGGCGTCCGCGAGCTCGCGGTAGAACTTTCCGCCGTGGTAGTCGTGCGGGCCGACCAGGTCGGAGCGCAGCACGGTGCGCGAGATCAGCCCGGAGACGGTCGAGTTGAGGCAGGCGGACGGGATGAGGAAGTCCTCGCGGGTGCCGTAGGTCCGCACGCACGAGCCCGGGTCGGCGAGCACCGCGATCTCCGGGTCGAAACCGGTGATCCCTTCGGCCTGCTCGAACTCCTCGATGGCGGCGGCGAGTTCGCGGGTGATGGCGCCCTTGCCGGTCCAGCCGTCGACGAACAGGACGTCCCGCGGGTCGTGGTGGGCGGCGAGGTAGCGCAGGGCGTTGGCGTCGATGCCACGGCCGCGCACGATGGAGACGGCGTAGTGCGGCAGGTCCAGGCCGTGCCGGTGGCGGGCCCAGCGGCGCATCAGGACGCCGACCGGGGTTCCGGCGCGGGCCAGCGAGACCAGCACGGTCCGCCCCGAGCGCGCGCCGCGCTCGGCGAGGACGGTCTCGGTCACCACGCCGACGGCCTCGGCGATCCGGGTGGCGGAGGTGTCCAGGGCGGCGTGGAAGAGCCGCTGGTAGTCCTCGCTGGGCTGGTACTCGACGGGCAGCGACTCGGCGTAGTGGGCGCCGCCGCTCTGGATGGCCTCCTCGCGCTCCTCGGTGGGCGCCTCGAGGGTGACGTCGGAGAGGTCCTGCAGCAGCCAGCCCACTTCGTCGGGGGCGTAGGAGGAGAAGTGCGGTCCGCGGAGGGGCTCCGGCAGCATGGCGGGCCTTTCGGATGCGCGCGCGGCGCCGCCCTCGCGGGCGGTCCGTACGGGGGCGGGGCGGGAGACGTGGGAGGCGGCGCGGCCGGGGTCGTGACCTGGGGCGCGGCCCGGGACGTGGCTGGGGACGACGGCGAGCAGCACGTGCGGGGTGTGCGCGGCGAGTCGCGCGAGCAGGCCGTCGGGGGCGTGCAGCGCCGGGGTGTCGCCGGCGGAGTCGACGACGGCGATCACGGCGTCGAAGCCGGCGCCGGCCACGTTGTAGGCGTAGCGGTCGCCGGGCCCGTCGGCCGGGTCGTCGTGGGCGGGGAAGACCAGGCGGCTGCGGATGGCGTAGCCGGGGTCGTCGACCGCGAGGACGGGCGAGCGGGTGGTGGTGGAGAACCGCACCCGCGCGTCGGCGAGCAGCTGTTCCAGCCCGGCGGCCAGGCGCAGCGGGGCGTACATCAGCTCCTCGAAGCCGAGGACGAGCACGCGGCCGCTGCGGGCGCCGGCCGGCAGGGCCTCGGCGAGGCGCGCGGTCATCGCGGGCAGGGCGGCGTCGAGGCGGACGCGGTGGTGCGGCGTGAACCCGTGCCGGCCGCCGTCGGGGAGACCGTCGGGCCAGGCGAGGTCCACCCGGCGGGCGAGCGGGGTGGGGGTCGTCCGCTGCCGCGGGACCAGGTCCTCGCGGCGCGGGGCGTCGCCCGGCGCGGCGGGGGCGGGAGCCTGGGCCTGGGCCTGGGCCTGGGCCTGGGGCGTGGCGGCGGGGCTCTCGTGGGCCGCGACCAGGGCCTGGCCCTTCTCGAGGACGCCCTCCGGGAGCCGGACCCGGCCGGTCGCGGTGGCGACCAGGTCGACGCGGGCGCCGATCTCCGCGGCGAACTCGGCGAGCCGGCCGCTGTCGGCGGGCGAGCGGGTGTCGACCAGCGCGACCACCACGTACCGCGCACGGGGGTAACGGGCGTGCAGGGCGCGGATGGTGTTCAGGACCGTGTTGCCGGTGGAGAACTCGTCGTCGACCAGCACCAGCGGGCCGTCCCCGGCGAGCAGGGCGGGGTCCTCGGGCAGCAGGAGGTGGCTGGTGGCGTGGGAGTGGGACTCCTCGAAGCCGCCGGCCGCGTCGACGCCGGGGACGGGGCGCCGCGTGGAGTGCAGGCAGGGGGCGTCGCCGAGGCCGTCCGCGACCGAGTGGCCGAGGCCGGTGGCGGTCTCCGCGTAGCCGAGGACGACGGCCCGCGACGCCTCCTGCGGGCCCAGCAGCCCGCGGACCCGGCGGCCGAGGGCCACGCCGTGTCCGTGGACGACGGCGGGCGACTGCGGCACGTGCTTGCCGAGCACGTGGGATACGAGCAGGTGGGCGCGGCGGGGGTTGCGGCGCAGGGCGAGCCCCAGCAGGTCGCGCAGGGCCGGGTCGCCCTCCAGGGCGACGCCCAGGCGTTCGGCCACCCAGGTGCCGGTCCAGGGGCCGGTGCGGTCCTCGGCGGTGTCGGCTGTCTTCATGAGTCCCTTGTGTGTCCGGCCGGAGGCGCGGCGTGTGCCGCCGCCTTCCGGCGTCCGTCTGCCTGCGGCGTGCGTGGGGCGCATGCGGGGCACCCGTCCGTGTTCAGGGGGCTTCCCGGGTGATCGCGGTGACCCGGGCGGTCCTGGCGGCCTGGTCGGCCCGGGTGGTCCGGGTGCCCTGGGTGGTCCGGGTGCCCTGGGGGCCCGTCCCCGGTGCCTGTGGGGCGCGGGCCTGTGTGCGGCCCCCCTGTGTGGACCGCGTCCGTGTGGACCGCGTCCGTGTGGACCGCGTCTGTGTGGACCGCACCCATGTGGGCCATGCCTGTATGGCGCGAGCCCGCCTGGGCGCCCGGGCAGGAGAGGCTCGCGGCCGCGGGAAGGCCCGCCGCGGCCGTGGGGAGGGCCGCTCGCGAGGTGCCGGCCCTCACGGGCAGGCGTCGGAGGCCGCGGCGAGCAGGTCGACGAAGCCCACGTCCTCCTGCGCGACGCCGAAGACCTGCGCGCGGAGCATGGTCCGCTCGGCCCACGCCCGGTGCGGCTTCACCTCGTTCATCTTGTTGGTGTACGCCGACCGCAGCACCCCGCCGCCGCCCCGCTCGGGCCGCAGGATGTCCTGCGCGTCGCAGAACTCCTCGTGGCTGACGACGGAGAGCGCGTGGACCGGCTGGACGTGCGTGGGGTGGATGCAGGTCTTGCCGAGCAGGCCGTTGGCCTGGTCGAGGGCGATCTCCCGCAGCAGCCCGTCCAGCGCGTGCTCGATCAGGTTCTCGCGCAGTTCCTGGGCCTCGCCGCGGAACGGGCTCTCCCGCAGCTGCGGCTTGAAGATACGTTCCTGCAATCGGAAGTACTCCCACACCGGCCCGGTGACGGTGAAGCCGGTGCCGTCGGCGCGCCCCAGCACGTTGACCACGTCGGAGATCACCGAGGCGACGATCCGCACGTCGTAGGCGGTCATGTCGGGGGCGCGGCGCAGGCCGTAGGCGGAGCAGAAGTCCGTGACGCCGAGCCGCAGCGCCAGCACCCGGTCGCGGTACTTGTCGACCGTGTCGAAGATCCCCGTCAGGGTCTCGGTCCGCGTCTCCAGGTGGAGGAGCTCGGGCGACTCCAGGACCGGCATCACGAAGAGCCGCCGTCCGCTCTCCGCCTCGGCCGCGGCCGCCGCCTCCAGGAAGGGGGTGCC
The DNA here is from genome assembly GCF_042792855.1 of Streptomyces sp. NPDC056600. NCBI lineage: Bacteria > Bacillati > Actinomycetota > Actinomycetes > Kitasatosporales > Streptomycetaceae > Streptomyces > Streptomyces sp. NPDC056600. Next base: position 68,013 of record NZ_JBHTVQ010000044.1, on the reverse strand, counting down.
GTGCCGCCGGGTGAACTTGGGCACCACGAAGCCGGAGAGCAGCCGGGCGGACGCGCCGAACCGGCGGACCAGGTCGCCGATCTGCCCGGGGTGCCGCACCCGCACGAACAGCAGCGGCAGCCGCTCGCCGGAGGTCTCGCCGAGCCGGGCGTCCAGGGCGGCGAACTGTTGGACCAGGTTCTCCTCGCCGGCCTCGACGTCGGCGTCGTCGATGGAGTCCTCCAGGCACAGGACCATGGAGACGACGCCGCGGCCCGCCTGCTTGAGGACGTCGTCGGCCAGCCGCGGGCGGGTGGCCGGGCTGTACAGGGTCGCGCCCAGCGCCGCGGCGAGCACGGGGGCGGGCGAGTCGGCCGTGAACGCGCAGGGCTCCTGGTGGAAGAGGCGCTCTCGCACCTCCGGGGCTACGTGCCCGAAGTGACGCATGGGGTCCCCCGTGAGAAATCAGCGGCCGAAGAGGGTGGCCGGTAATAGTACGTACAGATCTATTTCTGCAGTTCCCGAGGTCCGTGAAGTTCGGGTGACCGGCATATGTCCGTTACGGACGGCGACAGTCCTCCCGGGCCGAACCCGTCCCGATCGGTCCGGCCGACCCCCGCATTGTCCTGGCCGGAGCCAGAGGGCAGGATTGCCCGTATGACGCACGCGATGCTGAAGGGGTCCAACGTCCCGCTGGAGGCGGGCACGGTTCGCGCCGTGCTCCGGTGGTCGGCGGGGCCGGGCGCGCCCGACGTGGACGCTTCGGCGCTTCTGCTCGGGACGGACGGACGTGTGCGCTCGGACGGGGACTTCGTCTTCTACAACCAGCCACGGCATCCCTCCGGGAAGGTCTGGCGGCTCGGCAAGAAGCGCGTCACCGAGGGCCTCACCGACACGGTCCAGACGAATCTGAGCGGTGTCGAGGCGGATGTCGGCCGTGTTCTCGTCGTCGCCTCGGCGGACGGGGTGCCGTTCTCCCGCGTGGAGGACCTGCGCATCCTGCTGTACGACGCGGACGTGCCGGACGGGGATCCGCTGGCGTATTTCGACATCGTGCCGGAGACCGGCGAGGAGACCGCCATGATCTGCGGCGAGCTCTACCGGCGGGGCGGGAGCTGGAAGTTCCGGGCCCTCGGGGAGGGCTACGCCAACGGGCTCGAGGGGCTGGCCTCCGACTTCGGCATCTCGGTCGAGGACCCCGACGGGGGTGCGGCGTCGGCCGAGCAGCCGGGGAACGGGATCGAGTCGCCCGGTTCGGGGCCGGACTTCTCGCGGCCGCTGCCGGCCGAGGAGCCGACGGCCGCGGCGGTCGTGGCGCCGCCGCCCACGACGGGGTACGGGTATCCGCCGGCCGGGGGCGGTGCCGCCGCGGCGGGGTACGGGTATCCGCCGGCCGCGACAGTGCAGAGGGTGCCGGCGCAGGCGTCCGCGTACGGCTACCCCCAGCCGGTGGGCGACCAGGGCTTCCGCATGCCCCCCATGGGCCCCCAGTTCCTCTCCCGCTGACCTCACACCCCGCGGGCGGTCCCCCGCCGCCACCCCGCCTGCGGGCGGCCGGGCCGCCCGGGCGGTCAGGCTCCCGGCGATCGGTCAGGCTCCCGGCGGTCGGCCCCGGCGGACCCGGCGTCAGCGGCCGGCGGACTTGTGGCCGCGGCCCCAGTTGAGGCCCCAGCCGTAGAGGCGGTCCAGTTCGGCCTGGTAGCCGTAGACGTACCGCGCCTCGCGGCGGACGAAGATCTCGCCCTTGACGTTCTCCACCGTGAACACCGCGCAGGACCGCGCCTGCGGATGGCGTTCGTCGAGGTCGATCTCGATCACCGGGTCCGCCCCGGCGAAGAGCGTGACCGTCGCCTCGGTGCGGTCGAAGGCGGGGGTCTCGTCGTAGATGTAGGCGAACACCAGCAGCCGCCGGATGTCGTCCCGGTGGTCGAGGTTGATGTGCATCGTCTCGCCGGACCCGGAACCCGCCCGGTCGTCGCCGTCCAGCTTCACGTAGGGCGGCTCGTTGATCGCCCCGTAGAGGCCGCCGAGCGGCTGCACGACGCCCTTGGAGCCGTCGGTGAGTTCGTACAGGCAGCCCAGGTCGAGGTCGACGCGGACCATGGACTGGGTGTGTCCGACGACCTCCGGCGGCCGGAGCGCCCGCAGCGGATGGCGCAGCAGGCTCTCCCGCACGCCGCCGCCGAGGTCGGAGGTCCGCATCCGCCAGGCCAGCTGGACGCGCAGGTTGCCGGTGTCGGCGCCCTGCTTGGTCAGCGACACCCGGCGCCGCCGGCTGGTCAGCCGGACGGGACCGCCCCGGGCGCCGCGGGTGTCGAAGCCCGCCGCGTGCCAGGGCCGCAGGCCGTCGAAGAAGCCGGAGAACCCCGAGAACGCCGCGGCCCCCGGCCTCGTCCCCCGCTCGCCGGACCGCTGTTCCGTGGAAGCCATCCCCGCCCACCCCTCGCATCGCACCGTCACCGCCGGCCTGCCGCGCGCGTACGCCGGCGGGGCGGCCCGGAGGACTGCCCGTCCTCGACGACCGCCCCGCTGAGAGCGTTCCCTGCGCGCGGGGTGCGGTACACGCGGCGAAGGTCACACGCGGGGTCGCACACGGGCACGAAGGGGGGTCACACGGCTCACGCCCCGGAGGAGACCTCCGCCTTGCCGTCGGAGCCGCCCTCGGCCGCGGCCAGCCTGCGGTTGCGGCGGACCGAGGACCAGAACGAGCTCGCGATCAGGACGACACCGATCAGGCCGGTGATGATCTCGTGGATCTGGTACTGGATGGTCACCAGCAGGATGACCGCCAGGGCGCCGATCGCGTAGTGCGCGCCGTGCTCCAGGTAGACGTAGTCGTCCAGGGTGCCCTGGCGGACCAGGTACACGGTGAGGGAACGGACGTACATGGCGCCGATGCCCAGACCCAGCGCCATCAGGATGATGTCGTTGGTGATGGCGAAGGCGCCGATGACGCCGTCGAAGGAGAACGACGCGTCCAGGACCTCGAGGTAGAGGAACATGAAGAAGGCCGCCTTGCCGACCAGCTCGACCGCGGAACGCGGCTTGCCCTCGGCGGCCGCCTTCTCCTCCGCCTCGTGCTCGCGCTCCTCCTCCTCCTCGAGCTTGTCCTCGAAGTAGCCGGAGAGACCGCCGACCACCAGGTAGGTGATCAGGCCGCCGATGCCGGCCAGCATGACCGTGGCGGACTTGTCCGCGTGGCCGCTGTGCGTGTGGGCGTGCGTCGCGAAGGTCATCGCGGTGACCAGCAGCGCGATCAGCGCGATGCAGACGGACAGCATGTCGACCTTGCCGAGCTTGGCGAGCGGACGCTCCAGCCAGGCCAGCCACTTGATGTCCCGGTCCTCGAAGATGAAGTCGAGGAAGATCATCAGCAGGAACATACCGCCGAACGCGGCGATCGCCGGGTGGGCGTCCGTCACGTACTGCTCGTAGAGGTCCTTGTTGTTCAGCGCCAGGTCGACCGCGTCGATCGGGTTGAGCTTGGCGCTGATGGCGACGATGACGACGGGGAAGACCAGTCGCATGCCGAAGACGGCGATCAGGATGCCGATGGTGAGGAAGATGCGCTGCCAGAAGGCGCTCATCTTCTTCAGGATCCCGGCGTTGACCACCGCGTTGTCGAAGGACAGCGAGATCTCGAGGATCGAGAGGATGGCGACGACGCCGAAGGCCGTCCATCCCCCGTAGATGACCGCTACGACCAGGCCGAGCGCGGTGACCGCGAACGACCAGCCGAAGGTTTTGAGTACCACTGGCTACCCCATCATGTGGCGGGGGACCGCCCCGCACCCGGCTTTACTCTTCGTTGACCCGAAGTCTAGAGTCGTGTCGCGTTCCTGTGACGCCCGGGTCTCAGGAGACGTCGACCCCGTGGTCGAGCGCGATGCCGCGCAGACCCGACGCGTACCCCTGGCCCACCGCGCGGAACTTCCACTCGCCCCGGTACCGGTACAGCTCGCCGAAGATCATCGCCGTCTCGGTGGAGGCGTCCTCGGAGAGGTCGTAGCGGGCCAGCTCCTGGCCGTCGGCCTCGTTGACCACCCGGATGAAGGCGTTGGAGACCTGGCCGAAGCTCTGCCCGCGCAGGTCCGCCTCGTGGATGGACACCGGGAAGACGATCCGCTCGCACTGGGCCGGCACCTGGGGCAGGTCGACGACGATCGACTCGTCGTCGCCGTCCCCCTCGCCGGTGAGGTTGTCGCCCGTGTGGGTCACCGAACCGTCGGGGCTGGTGAGCTGGTTGTAGAAGACGAACCACTCGTCCCCGAGGATGCGGCCGCCCGCGCCGCAGATCAGGGCGCTGGCGTCGAGGTCGAAGGGCGCGCCGGTGGTGGAGCGCGCGTCCCAGCCGAGCCCGACCGTCACCTTGGTGAGGTTGGGGGCGGCTTTCGAGAGGGAGACGTTGCCTCCCTTGGCGAGCGTGACGCCCATGAACGGATCCTCCCCTTGTCGTACGGATGACGGCTGCCGAGCGGGCAGCCGGCGAGCGGCCGGGCGCACCACGATGCCCGCCCCCACGGACCCGCGAGCCGTCCCGGCCCCCGGACCCGCCTGCGGCCCGGGCCCCGGGACCGCGGAACCCGGAGCCTCCCGGCCCGTGCCGCCCGCGCCCCGGCTCCCGGCCGGACGCGCCGAGGCGGTGCCGGACGGGAGCCGGGGCGCGGGCCCGTGGCGCGGGCGGTGACGTCAGACGTTGACGCCGAAGTCCTGCGCGATGCCGCGCAGGCCCGAGGCGTAGCCCTGGCCGACCGCGCGGAACTTCCACTCCGCGCCGTGCCGGTAGAGCTCGCCGAAGACCATCGCCGTCTCCGTGGACGCGTCCTCGGAGAGGTCGTAGCGGGCGATCTCCGCGCCGCCGGCCTGGTTCACCACGCGGATGAAGGCGTTGCGGACCTGGCCGAAGGACTGCTGACGGGCCTCGGCGTCGTAGATCGACACCGGGAAGGTGATCCGGTCGACGTCGGCCGGGACGGAGGCCAGGTTGACCTTGATCTGTTCGTCGTCGCCCTCGCCCTCACCCGTGCGGTTGTCGCCGGTGTGCTCCACCGACCCGTCCGGGCTGGTGAGGTTGTTGAAGAAGACGAAGTGCGCGTCGCTGGCGACCTTGCCGGCGGCGTTGAGCAGCAGCGCGCTGGCGTCGAGGTCGAAGTCGGTGCCGGTGGTGGTGCGGACGTCCCAGCCGAGGCCGACGATGACGGCCGTCAGACCGGGCGCCTCCTTGCTCAGCGAAACGTTGCCGCCCTTGCTGAGGCTGACTCCCACGAGTTCTCCCTTGTGCTGTCCGGGGGCCGGGAGCCCCTGGTGGTACGTCGGTAAGTGGTCAACGACCGATCGTAGTGACCCGTTCCCTCCCGGCGGGAGGTGAACCGGCCACCGGATCGGCGACGCGTCACATCGTCTCGAGCGCCTTCACGTAGTCGTCGAGGTCGCGCGCGTCGGGGAGGGCGTTGACGACGGTCCAGCGGACCATGCCCTCCTTGTCGATGATGAAGGTGCCGCGCACCGCGCAGCCCTTCTCCTCGTCGAAGACGCCGTAGGCGCGCGACACGTTCCCGTGCGGCCAGAAGTCGGAGAGCAGGGGGTACTCGAAGCCCTCCTGCTCGGCGTAGATCCGCAGGCTGTGGATGGAGTCGGCGGACACCGCGAGCACCTGGGTGTCGTCGTTGACGAAGGCCGGCAGGTTGTCCCGGATGTCGCAGAGCTCGCCGGTGCACACCCCGGTGAAGGCGAACGGGTAGAAGAGGAGCACCACGTTCTTCTCGCCGCGGTACTCCGAGAGCCGCACCGTCCGGCCGTGGTTGTCCTTCAGCTCGAAGTCCGGGGCCTGGTTGCCGACCTCGATCGCCATCTCTTCGTGTTCCCTTCGGGTGGCGCCGCGCTGCTGCTGATCAGGTGGATCACACCCTACGCGGCCGGTGCGGGGCGAGCGCAGAACACCGCGGGGGGACGTCCGGACCGTGTGGTCCGGACGTCCCCCCGCGGGGCGGTCGTGCGGCCGGCCCCTCGGGGCCGGCGGGTGCGTCACCGCTTGGTCTTGGCGCCCTTCGGCGTCAGCAGGCGGCTTCCGCTCCAGTCCTTGCCCACGCTGACGCCCTTGGTCGCGGAGAGGCCCGCGGTCGTCGCGGCTTCGGCGATGTCGCTCGGCTCCACGTAGCCGTCACGGCCCGTCTTGGGCGTGAGGAGCAGGATCGAGCCACCCTCTTCGATGTACGTGGTGGCGTCCACCAGCACATCGGTCAGGTCGCCGTCGTCGTCGCGGAACCACAGCACCACGGCATCGGCGACGTCGTCGTAATCCTCGTCGACCAGCTCGCTGCCGATGACTTCCTCGATGGCCTCGCGGAGCTCCTGATCGACGTCGTCGTCGTAGCCGATCTCCTGGACCACCTGCTCGGGCTGGAACCCCAGCCTGGCGGCAGGGTTCGTCCGCTCCTCCGCGTGGTCCGCGGTCGCGCTCACGGGTTGCCTCCTGATCATGTTGCGTTTGTGTCTCCTCCGGCTCGCTCCAGTGCTGCCGGGGGAAGGGTTCGAGCCACGCGCGTACGCGAAGCATTGGCCGTAGTCCACACGGGCGGGACCGATCGCGCAAGTACCCGGCCGTCGAGACCGCCGAAACGGTGACGTTCCCGGCGGCACCGTGGCAAGTTCCGGGCACCGATACCAGGCCCGGGTGACGCAGGCCACACTATTCTGTCCTCTTTGCCGCTTTCGGCGGACACCATGCGTGCGACGTGCGAATTGTTTTGCGAAACGTGTCTGGAGTGAGCGTATTCGCTTTCCGTGACCCGCGCGCCACGGGGGTCGGCCATCGGCTCGATTCCCGCCCGGACGCGCGGGAGGTGAGGTTCACGATCAGCGGGTACACCATGGGAGATACCCACCGAGAACGACTGGACCCCCAGCGAGAGCGAAGGAACGCCGTGGCTTCCGGACCCGGACCAGATCGCGCCCCGATCATCATCGGCGGCCTGCCCAGCCAGGTCCCCGACTTCGACCCCGAGGAAACCAAGGAGTGGCTCGACTCCCTCGACGCCGCGATCGACGAGCGCGGCCGGGACCGGGCACGCTACCTGATGCTGCGCATGATCGAGCGGGCCCGCGAGAAGCGCGTGGCCGTGCCCGAGATGCGCAGCACGGACTACGTCAACACGATCGCCACCAAGGACGAGCCGTTCTTCCCCGGCAACGAGGAGATCGAGCGCAGGATCCTCAACGCGACCCGGTGGAACGCCGCGGTGATGGTCTCCCGCGCGCAGCGTCCGGGCGTCGGGGTGGGCGGTCACATCGCCACCTTCGCCTCCTCCGCCTCGCTCTACGACGTGGGCTTCAACCACTTCTTCCGGGGCAAGGACCGCGGTGACGGCGGCGACCAGATCTTCTTCCAGGGCCACGCCTCCCCCGGCATCTACGCCCGCGCCTTCCTGCTGGACCGGCTCTCCGAGGCGCAGCTGAACGGTTTCCGCCAGGAGAAGTCGAAGGCGCCCGAGTGCCTGTCCTCGTACCCGCACCCGCGCTCGATGCCGGACTTCTGGGAGTTCCCGACGGTCTCCATGGGCCTGGGCCCGCTGGGCGCGATCTTCCAGGCACGGATGAACCGCTACATGCACGCCCGGGGCATCGCGGACACCTCGCGCTCGCACGTGTGGGCGTTCCTCGGCGACGGCGAGATGGACGAGCCGGAGTCGCTGGGCCAGCTCTCCCTGGCCGCCCGTGAAGGGCTGGACAACCTGACCTTCGTGGTCAACTGCAACCTGCAGCGGCTGGACGGCCCGGTGCGCGGCAACGGAAAGATCATCCAGGAGCTGGAGTCGGTCTTCCGGGGCGCCGGCTGGAACGTGATCAAGCTGATCTGGGACCGCAGCTGGGACCCGCTGCTGGCGCAGGACCGCGACGGCGTCCTCGTCGACCGGATGAACCGGACGCCCGACGGCCAGTTCCAGACGTACGCCACCGAGTCCGGCGGGTACATCCGCGACCACTTCTTCGGCGACGACCACCGGCTGCGCGCGATGGTCGAGAACATGACCGACGACCAGATCCTCCATCTGGGGCGCGGCGGCCACGACCACCGGAAGATCTTCGCGGCCTACGCGGCGGCGCTGGCCCACAAGGGGCAGCCGACGGTCATCCTGGCCAAGACGGTCAAGGGCTGGACGCTGGGGCCGAACTTCGAGGGCCGCAACGCGACGCACCAGATGAAGAAGCTGACGGTCGACGACCTCAAGCGCTTCCGGGACCGGCTGCACCTGCCGATCTCCGACCAGCAGCTGGAGGACCCGTACGAGGCGCCGTACTTCCATCCGGGCAAGGACTCGGAGGAGATCCAGTACATGCACGACCGGCGCCGGTCGCTGGACGGGTACGTGCCCACCCGCGTGCTGCGGAGCAAGCCGCTGGAGCTGCCGGGCGACCAGGCCTACGCCGCGATGAAGAAGGGCTCCGGCAAGCAGACCATCGCCACCACCATGGCGTTCGTGCGGCTGCTGAAGGACCTGATGCGGGACAAGGAGATCGGCAGGCGGTTCGTGCTGATCGCGCCGGACGAGTACCGGACGTTCGGCATGGACTCGTTCTTCCCGAGCGCCAAGATCTACAACCCGATGGGCCAGCAGTACGAGTCCGTCGACCGGGAGCTGCTGCTCGCCTACAAGGAGTCGCCGACCGGCCAGATGCTGCACGACGGCATCTCCGAGGCCGGCTGCACCGCCTCGCTGATCGCCGCCGGCTCGGCCCACGCGACGCACGGTGAGCCGCTGATCCCGGTGTACGTCTTCTACTCGATGTTCGGCTTCCAGCGCACCGGCGACCAGTTCTGGCAGATGGCCGACCAGATGGCGCGCGGTTTCGTCCTGGGCGCGACGGCGGGCCGGACCACGCTGACCGGTGAGGGTCTGCAGCACGCGGACGGCCACTCGCAGCTGCTGGCCTCCACCAACCCGGCCTGCGTGGCCTACGACCCGGCCTTCGGGTTCGAGATCTCGCACATCGTGCGGGACGGTCTGCGGCGGATGTACGGCTCCTCGCCGGAGCACCCGCACGGCGAGGACGTCTTCTACTACCTGACCGTCTACAACGAGCCGATCGTGCACCCGGCCGAGCCGGAGGACGTGGACGTCGAGGGCATCCTCAAGGGCATCCACCGGTACGCGCCCGGCAGCGCGGGCTCGATCCCCGCGCAGATCATGGCCTCGGGCGTGGCGCTGCCGTGGGCGCTGGAGGCGCAGCGGATCCTCGCCGAGGACTGGGACGTGCGGGCCGACGTCTGGTCGGCGACCTCCTGGAACGAGTTGCGGCGCGAGGCGGTCGACGTGGAGGAGCACAACCTGCTGCACCCGGAGGAGGAACCGCGGGTGCCGTGGGTGACGCGGAAGCTGTCGGGCGCGGAGGGTCCGTTCGTGGCCGTCTCCGACTGGATGCGGTCGGTCCCCGACCAGATCGCCCGGTGGGTGCCGGGTCCGTACACCTCGCTGGGCGCCGACGGCTTCGGCTTCGCCGACACCCGCGGGGCGGCGCGCCGCTTCTTCCACATCGACGCCCAGTCGGTGGTGGTGGCGGTGCTGTCCGAGCTGGCCAAGGCCGGCCGGGTCGACCGCGGGGTGCTGAAGCAGGCGATCGACCGGTACCGGATCCTCGACGTGCGGGCGGCCGACCCCGGCACCATGGGCGGCGACGCCTGATCCTTCGCGTGTCCCGGGCCCCCACCGCTCTTCCGGGCGGTGGGGGCCCTTTCTACGATTCACGGATGGTCATGGACGAAACGACTGCCGACGCGACCACCGCGGCTTCCGGGGCTTCCGGGGCTTCCGGGGCTTCCGGGGCGGCGACGCCTCCGGCCCCGCTGGAGGCCTGGGAGCGGCGCACCCAGCGGCCGCTGCTGTTCCTCGCGGTGGTGTTCGCGGTCGCCTACGCGGTGCCGATCGTGGACCCGGACGCGACGACGGCGGTGGTCCGTGGATGCCGGTGGGTCGAGTGGATCGTGTGGGCGGCGTTCGCGGTGGACTACTCGGCCCGGCTGTGGCTCTCGGAGGACCGCTGGGAGTTCTTCCGCACGCACGTCCTGGACCTGCTGGCGGTGCTGCTGCCGCTGCTGAGCCCGCTGCGGCTGCTGCGGCTGGTGTCCACGCTGGTCCTGGTGGGTCAGCGGGCGCGACTGAGCTCGCAGGTACGGCTGACCACGTACGTCGCCGGGTCGGTGGTGGGACTGCTGGTCTTCGGCTCGCTGGCCGTGCTGTCGGTGGAGCGCAACGCGCCGGGCGGGAACATCAGGACGCTGGGCGACGCGGTGTGGTGGGCGTTCACCACGATGACGACGGTGGGCTACGGGGACCTCGCGCCGACCACCGGGCTGGGGCGGCTGCTGGCGGTGGGACTGATGCTGTCCGGCATCGCGCTGCTGGGTGTGGTGACCGCCAACATCGCGGCCTGGTTCATCGCCCAGTTCGACAAGGACGACGCGGAGGAACGGCGTCAGACGGAGGAGATCCGCACCCTCACCGAGGAGGTCCGCGCCCTGCGCGCGGAGATCGCCGCCCTCACCGCCGCCCGACCCGCCCTTCCCGGCCCCGCAGCGACGCCCTCCGCCGAGGACCGCTGACGGCACCGCAGAGGACCGCTGACGGCACCACCGAGGGCACCGCCGCAGCCGCCGGTATCACCCGGGGCGTGCGCCGCGCCCCACCACCGGGCCCCGGTGCCTCCGCGAGGGCGGCCCGGCCATGCCGAAGGGCGCCGGAGCGGAGAGGAGGCGCTCCGGCGCCCTTCGGCCCAGGGACGGGCGGGTCAGAGGATTCCCGCGCCCGTTCCTGCCCCGGCGAGAGCGATCAGCGCCAGGACGGTGTCGATCGCACCGAGGACGACCGCGACCAGCGCGGGCCACCCCGCGCTCGCGCCCTTCCAGGTGCGTCCCATCGCGAGCCAGCCGCACACGACCGCCGCCGGGCCGAGGATGATCCCGGCGACGAAGAGTCCGGCGACCGCGCAGACGACTCCGATGATCGCGAGCGTCGCGCTGTCCAGCCCGGTCCGTGACGAGCTCACGCCACGTGAGCGGGGGTGCCTGCGCGCGCCTTGTCCGAAGCCGGCCATATCAACTCCCTTGCACCCTCTGCCTTGTAGGGGCGCCTATCGGGTTCACTGTTCGGATTGCCCGCAATCGGCGTGCCATTCATGCCAGTTACGGCTTTCCGGCGACGGGGCCGGTCTCCTAGGGTTCCCCCCGATGACGACCTCGCCGACCCGTCCCGCCTCCGGGCCGCCCCGCCGCGGCCTGCGGCGGAGAGCGGCCCACGCCCTGCCCGCCCTCGCGGTGGTCTTCGCGCTGCTGACCACCTCCGGCTGGGCCGCGGTCCCCGAACCCCGGCCGGCCGGTGCGCTGGCCGCGGACGTCGCGGCGTGGGGGCGGGGCCGGATCGACGGCCGGCCGCTGCCCGACCCGGCCTCTCGCCCGGACCTGATGGCCGCCTTCTTCGCCTCCCTCACCGCCCGCGAGCGGCGCCGCCTGGCCCGCAGCCACCCGCTGGCCGTCGGCAACATGAACGGCGCGCCGGTGCGGCTCCGGTACTACGCCAACCGGCTGGCCCTGGCCGAGGCGCTGCGCGGCGAACGCGCCCGGCCCCGCGACCCCCGGCTGGGCGCGGAGGCCCGGGCCGAGGCCCGCCGCAGACTGCACCGGTTCGCCTCGCTGGCGGACGGGGACCGCAAGGTGCTGGCGTTCGACCCGGAGGGGCGCGGGCGGGTCGCGGAGGTCTTCGGCGACCTGGAGCGCGCCGACCGGATCTCCGTGGTGGTGCCCGGCGCGGGCACCGACCTGCTCACCTTCCAGCGCTCCGCCCTCCCCCGCTCCGCCCCGGTGGGCATGGCGCTGGCGCTCCGCCGGGCCCAGCGGGAGGCCCGGCCCGAGGTGCGCACCGCGGTGATCGCCTGGGCCGACTACACCGCCCCGGCGGGTCTGGGCGTGGACGCGGCGACCGCCGCGCTCGCCTCCGCGGGCGCGGGCCGGCTGTCCGCGCTGGTGAGGGCCCTGCCGGGCGAGGCGGGCGTCGCGCTGTTCTGCCACAGCTACGGCTCGGTGGTGTGCGGGCTGGCCGCGCGGTCGCTGCCCGGCCGGGTCACCGACATCGTGGTGGCTGGCAGCCCCGGCATGCGCGCCGCGCGTGCCTCCCGGCTCGGCTCCCGGGCGCGGATCTGGGCCGCCCGCTCGGCCGGGGACTGGGTCGGGGAGCTGCCGCACGTGGAGCTCGGCGGGCTGGGCCACGGGGCCGACCCGGTCTCCCCCGCGTTCGGCGCGAGGGTGCTGTCCGCGGCGGGGGCGAAGGGGCACACCGGATACTTCGCGCCAGGCAGCGAAAGTCTGGGGAATTTCGCTCTGATCGCGGCCGGGGATCCCTCCGCCGTGCACTGCGCACGCGAAGAAGACGCGTGCGGAACCCTTCCCACCGGAGGGTCGCCGGTCAGAGGCACGTAGCGCCGGAAAAATTTGGGGCCTGTCGGACACGGGACGGCGAGGGGGAGGCACGCTTACGATGAGCCGCATGGGTGACGTACTGGCCGGATTTCATGCCGCCTGGGAGTTCGGGTCCGACTCCGTGCTCATCCGCTACGAACGGGGGATCCGCACACCGAGACTGTTCCAGGCGCTCGGCGAGCGCCGTGTGCCGCTCGCCGCCCTCGCCGGGGTCGAGCTGTCCCGCGGGCGGCGCGGCACCGTCGTGCTGCGCGCCCGGCCGAGAGCGGGGGCCGACCCGCTGATGGACGCCGCCGACGGCCAGCTGCCCGAGGGCAGCGACCCGTACCGGCTGGTGCTGCCCGCCGACCGGGAGACACTGGCCGAGTACTACGCGGACGAACTGCGTGCCCTGCTGCCGGGCGATCCGGGGCCGACGGCGAACTGCCTGGTCGCGCCGCCGGAGGCGCCGCGGCAGTTCAAGGCCTACGACGCGAAGGCGTCCTTCGACGGCTCGACGGTGACCTTCCGCTGGTCCTGGACGGGCGCGTCCTCCGCCAAGTGGAAGACGGGCGACCAGTACGTGCCGGTGGCGGACCTGGCCGGGGTGGAGTGGCGTTCCCCGGAGGCGCTGGAGGGTCACCTGCGGCTGCTGCGGCGCGGCACGTCGGACCACGGGGCGCGCGTGCCGGTGGACCAGGACCCCTCGGCGGTGGTGTTCGGGCTCGGGTACGGCCCGGTGCACGAGTCGCTCCCGTTCGCGGCGGCGGTCCTGGCCGCGGCGCGGGCCGCCGGCGGCGCGGCGGCCAAGAACACGACCGAGCGGATGACGCCGGTGGCGGTCGGGGTGACCCGGCGCGACCCGGCGGACATCGCCGACCGGATCCGCCACCTCGGCGAGCTGCACCAGGCGGGGCTGGTCACCGACGAGGAGTTCACCGCCAAGAAGGCCGACCTCCTCGCCGAACTCTGAGCATGCCGGCCGGTGCGCGCGCCCGGTCGTCGACAAGTCGGTACGCGTCCCCGGCGGTCGACGCGTCAGTACGCGTCCCCGGTGGTCGACGAGGTGATGATGCCGTCGTGGGCGAAGTCCCCCGGCGGGATGCCGGGGTGGTGGCCCCCGGGTCGCGGGCGCGGGCCGGGCGGGCCGAGGGCCAGCCTGGAGACGATGCGGTAGCGGTCGCCCCGGTAGACGGAGTGGACGTACTCGACGGGGCGTCCCGAGGTGTCCGTGGTGAGGCGCTCGATGAGCAGCGCCGGGGAGAGCACCGGCACGTCGAGGACGGCGGCCTCGGCCTCGTTGACGACGGTCGGCTCGATGGACTGGGTGGCCTCGTGCACGGTCACCCCGTGGTGCTCCCTGAGGTGGTCGTAGAGGTCGCCGGCCTCCAGTTCGTCGGAGGTGAGCGAGGCGGGCACCAGGGTGGCCGGGAAGTGCAGGTGCTCGACGGCCATCGGGGCCCCGTCCACCAGGCGCAGCCGGGCGATGTAGACCAGCTCGGCGGCCGGCGAGATCCGCAGCCGGCGGCCGATGCGGGCCCCGGCCTGAAGGGTGGCGCGCTCCAGGATGCGGCTGGACCAGGAGCCGGAGGCGGAGGGGACGTCCAGCGGGGCCCGGTCCGAGGTCAGCTCCTGGGTGATCTTGGCGGGGGCGACGAAGGTGCCCCGGCCCTGTTCCCTGGTCAGCAGGCCGGTGGCCACCAGGCCGTCGACCACCGCGCGCAGGGTGGGCCGGGACACGCCGAGTTCGGCGCACAGGGCGCGCTCGGAGGGGATCGCGTCGCCCGGCCGGCTGGCCTCGATCAGCACGCGCAGGTGCTCGCGGACACGTTCCCGTTTGAGCATGGCGCTCGACGACCCGCTCCGCACGGCTGCCTCCCTCCCCGGCCGCGGACGGACCGGCTGGTCAACTACCCAACCCGCCGACCGGTCAACTGGTCAAGCGGCGTGCCACACCTTCCCTCAAGCCCAAGTGCACAGTATTTCCAAGGGTGTTGAGTAATCCCTGGGGGATTGACGGGTTCCCTGGAGGGTGCCAACTTCGTTTACCACTCAATGCCGGATGACCAATTGGTCAGGTCTCATCGAGGTGACCGTGAAGATCCGCATCATCGCCGGTCTGTCCGCCCTGGCGGCGGCAGCCGCGCTCACCAGCTGCAGTTCGGGTTCGTCCTCCGACGAGGGCGACGGCCCGCAGAAGATCACCGTGTGGATCATGAAGGACAGCGTCACCGACGACTTCCTCGCCCGCTTCACCAAGGCCTTCGAGAAGGATCACCCCCAGCTGGACCTGGACATCCAGATCCAGGAGTGGAACGGCATCGGGGAGAAGGTCACCGCGGCCCTGGCCAGCAACGACGCCCCGGACGTGATCGAGGTCGGCAACACCCAGGTCGCGCAGTACTCGGCAAGCGGCGGGGTGAAGGACCTCAGCGACAAGGTGGAGGAGCTCAAGGGCTCCGACTGGCTGCCGGGCCTGGCCGAGCCGGGGAAGATCGACGGCAAGCAGTACGGCATCCCCTGGTACGCGGCCAACCGGGTGGTCATCTACCACAAGGACCACTTCGCGAAGGCCGGCGTCAAGGAGCCCCCGAAGACCAGGGACGAGTGGATCGAGGTCACCGAGAAGCTGAACAGCGACAAGGTCCAGGGCATCTACCTGCCGGGCCAGAACTGGTACACGCTGGCCGGCTTCGTCTGGGAGGACGGCGGCGACCTCGCGGTCCACACCCAGGGCCCGTGGAAGGGTTCGCTGGACACGCCCGAGGCGCTGCGCGGCATGGAGTTCTACAAGAAGCTCCAGGCGCTCGGCAAGGGCCCCAAGGACTCCGACGAGGCCGAACCGCCGCAGGCGGAGGTGTTCGCCAAGGGCGACGTCGCGCAGGTGATCGCGGTGCCCGGCGGAGCGAAGATCATCGAGCAGGCCAATCCCGAACTCGCGGGCAAGCTGGGCTTCTTCCCGGTCCCCGGCAACACCGCGGGCAAGCCGGGCGCGACCTTCACCGGCGGGTCCGACCTGATCGTCCCGGAGGCCTCCGCGCACCAGGACGCCGCCTACGAGGTGATCGAGGCGCTGGCCGGCGACACCTGGCAGAGCGACATGGCCAAGACCATGAGCTACGTGCCCAACCGGACCTCGCTGGCCTCCGTCATCCAGGACAACGAGGGCACCGCGGCGATGGCCGCGGCCGCCGCCGAGGGCCGGGCGACGCCCAACTCGCCGCAGTGGGCCGCCGTCGAGGCCGCCAACCCGATCAAGGAGTACATGACGGCCGTCCTCACCGGCCAGGACATGGCGAAGGCGGCGAAGAAGGCCTCCGAGAGCATCACCAAGACCCTGAACTCATGAACCGGCCGGCATCCGCGGACGCGCGCGGCCGCTTCGACCCGCGCGGCCTGTGGCCCTACCTGCTGGTCGCCCCCACCGTCGTGGGCGCCGTGCTGCTGCTGGGCTACCCTCTGATCCGGAACCTGCTGATCTCGGTGCAGGAGTTCGGGATGGGCGAGCTCATCCGCGGCGACGCCGGTTTCGTGGGGCTGGACAACTACCGGGAGATCCTGTCCGACCCCGAGCTGTGGGAGGTCGTCCGCCGCACCCTGTGGTGGACGCTGCTCAACGTCGTGCTGATCATGGTGCTCGGCACGCTGGTGGCGCTGATGCTGCAGCGGCTGGGCCGGGTGATGCGGATCGTGGTGACCAGCGGTCTGGTGCTCGCCTGGGCCAGCCCGGTCATCGCGACCACCACGGTCTTCCAGTGGCTGTTCGCCTCCCGGCTCGGCGTCGTGAACTGGGCGCTCACCCGCCTCGGCCTCACGTCGTTCGAGGACTTCTCCTGGACGGCGAACGGCACGGCCGCCTTCACCGTGCTGCTGCTGATCGTGGTGTGGCAGTCGGTGCCCTTCGTCGCGATCACCCTGCACGCGGCGCTGCTGACGGTGCCGGCCGAGCTCTACGAGTCGGCGCGGCTGGACGGGGCGGGGGCGTGGCGGATCTTCCGGTCGATCACCCTGCCGATCCTGCGGCCGGTCTTCGGGCTGGTCCTGTGCCTGGAGATCATCTGGGTCTTCCGTTGCTTCGCCCAGATCTGGGCGATCACCGGCGGCGGACCCGACCAGGCCACCACCACGCTGCCGGTCTACGCCTACCGGATCGCCCAGTCCCTGCACCGCTACGACCTCGGCGCGGCGGTCTCCACCCTGACCGTGCTCCTGCTGCTCGCCGTGCTGATCCCGTACCTGCGCCAGATGCTCCGTCAGGAGGCCGAGGAATGAGCAGAGGAGTGAGCCGGGCGGCGCGGCGACGTCTGCCGCTGAACGCCGGGGCGCTGATCGTCTTCGTCCTCTCGGCGTTCCCCGTCTACTGGATGATCCTCACGGCGTTCAAGCCGACGCCGGAGATCCAGGCGGAGACCCCGGTCTTCTGGCCCACCTCCCTGACCCTGGAGCACTTCGCCACCGCCGCCCGGGCGGACGGCTTCGCGCAGTTCTGGCGCAACAGCCTGCTGGTGACCCTGACCTGCGTGGTGCTGGCGCTGGTGGTGGCGCTGGGCGCGGCCTTCGCGGTGGCGCGGATGCGCTGGAAGGGCCGCCGGGCCTTCGTGCTGATGGTGTTCGTCGCCCAGGTCGCGCCCTGGGAGGCGCTGCTGATCCCGATGTACGTCATCGCCCGGGACACCGACATGCTGGACCGGCTGCCGACGCTCACCCTGATCTACTTCATGATCACGCTGCCCTTCACGGTGGTGACCCTCCGGTCGTTCCTCACCGGCATCCCGGTGGAACTGGAGGAGGCCGCCCGGGTCGACGGGTGCACCCGCTCCCAGGCGTTCCGCCGCGTCACCTTCCCGCTGCTGGCGCCCGGCCTGCTGGCGACCTCGCTCTTCGGCTTCATCACCGCCTGGAACGAGTTCGCCTTCGCCAACATGCTGATCATCAAGAACCAGGACGACCGCACCCTGCCGGTCTGGCTCTCCTCCTTCTCCAACGTCTTCGGCACCGACTGGGGGGCCACCATGGCCGCCTCCACGCTGTTCGCCCTTCCCGTCCTGCTGCTCTTCCTGGTGCTCCAGCACCGGGTCGCCGCCGGCATGGCCGGCGGCGCGGTGAAGGGGTAGGGCGCCGCCGCGCGTGCGCGCCGCTCCCCCCACCCCGCACGTCCCCCGCACGTCCTCCGGGCCGGCGCCCTCCCCTGCCGGTCCGGCCCCCACCCCTCAGGAGAGGACGCTCGCATGACCTCCAGCACGAGCCCCACGCACGTCAGAGGCAACCGGATCCGCGCCACCCTCCTCGCCGCCGCGCTCGCCGCCGGCGTCGGCTGCGCCACCCTCACCACCCTGCCCGCGGCCGCCGCCGGGGAGCAGGTGAAGGTCCAGTACCGGCAGAGCTCCACCGGCGGCGACCAGGCCGAGCCCTGGTTCAAGGTGGTGAACACCGGCTCCTCCTCGGTGTCCCTGGGCCAGGTGAGGCTGCGGTACTACTTCAAGGCCGAGGCGGGCGCCTCGTACACCTTCCGCTGCTCCTGGGCGGTCAAGGGCTGCGCCAACGTCACCGGGACCTTCGGGACCCTCGCCAACCCGACCGCCACCGCCGACCGCTACCTGGAGATCGGCTTCACCTCCGGGGCCGGCAGCCTCGCGGCGGGCGCCGACAGCGGCGACCTGCAACTGCGCTTCTACCGCTCCGACTGGCGCCCGCTGGTGCAGAGCGACGACTACTCCTTCGGCCCCTCCCAGACCTCCTACGGGGACTGGAGCAAGGTCACCGCGACTGTCGGCGGCACCCCGGTCTGGGGCACCGCGCCCGCCGGCAACACCCCCTCCCCCGACCCGACCGACCCCACCGACCCGCCGACGAACCCGCCGGGCGGCGGCGCCACGCTCTTCGACGACTTCACCTACACCTCGCACACCGACCCGGCCCTCGCCTCCCACGGCTGGAGCGTGCGCTCCAACTCCGGCGGCCCCGGCGTGCCCGGCGCGACCTGGGCGCCGGACAACGTCACCTTCGCGCGCGACGGCTCCAACACGGTGATGAACCTGGAGACCTCCACGGCCGGCACCGCCCAGACCACCGAGATGACCGAGGTCCTCACCCGCGCGGTCAAGTTCCGCAACGGCACCTACGCGGCCCGGGTCCACTTCTCCGACGCCCCGCGCAGCGGACCGGACGGCGACCGTCTCGTGCAGACCTTCTTCACCATCAACGACCTCACCGCGCCGATGGCGGACGACTACGCCGAGTACGACTTCGAGTACCTGCCCAACGGCGGCTGGGGCGAGACCTCCAACATCCTGTACACCACCTCCTGGGAGACCTACCGGCCCGACCCGTGGGAGGCGGTCAACGCGCACAGCGAGTCCCGCACCAGCTACGCCGGCTGGCACGACCTGGTCGTCACGATCGACAACAGCAGCATCGTCTACTACGTGGACGGCCAGGAGTTCGGCCGTCACGACTCCCGGTACCTGCCGGAGCGGCCGATGTCGATCAACTTCAACCAGTGGCTGATCGACCTGGCCGGCCAGACCAGCACCACGCCGCGCTCCTACGACCAGAAGGTCGACTACGTCCTCCACGTGAAGGACCAGGTACTCACTCCGGCCCAGGTGGCGGCCAAGGTGGCCGCCTACCGCACGGCCGGGACGGCCTTCCAGGACACCGTGCCCAACGCCTGACGGGCATGGGGTGGGCGGGGGGGGGGGGGGGCCGGGGGCCCCCCCCCCCCCCCCCACCCCCCCCCCGGGGCGGGTTTAAAAGGAAGGGGGTGGGGTGGGTTTTGGGGCCCCCCCCACCGGGCC
>NZ_JBHTVQ010000044.1:0-48782 GCF_042792855.1 Streptomyces sp. NPDC056600 | reverse complement strand
GGGGGCCCTGGGGGCCCGCCCCCCCCCGGGGGGGGCGGCCTTACCGGACCCCGGGCCCCCCCGCGGTCGGGTGTGGGGGGGGGGGCGGCGTCCAACCCCGCCCCCCCCCGCCACCCGATCTTCCGCACACAGGTGCGGATATTTCACCTGTTCGGGTGAGTCTGGATTGGACGCCCACCCCTATGGGCAGCCCAAGGTCACAGCGGGTCAGGCCCTCCGCAGGACATACGGAGGACGCCGGTCCGTTCGTGCGCGGCCGGAGGGGAGCGGCGGACGAACGGACCGGCGGCGCTATCGTCGCGGCATGGTCCTCGCCCGACGCGCCCTGCCCGAGGACGCCCGTGAGGTGCTGCGGCTGCGCCAGGTCATGCTCGACGCGGTCCACCCCGGACGCACGCCGACGGACCCCGGCGGTACGCCCGAGTGGCACGCCGGGGCGCTGGAGCCGCTGCGGCGCCGGCTCGCCGACGAGGACGGCGACTTCGCCGCGTTCGTGGTCGACCACCCCGAGAGGCCCGGGGCGCTGGCGTCGCTGGCGGTCGGGCAGATCGGTTACCGGATCGGAGGGCCGGACAACCCGGGCGGGCTCGACGGCTACGTGTTCAGCGTGGCGACCGATACGGACGCGCGTCACCGTGGGTGCTCCCGGGCCTGCGTGGAACTGCTGCTCTCCTGGTTCCGCGAGCAGGGCTGCGGGCGGGTCGGGCTCACCGCGTCGACCGACGGCGAACCGCTCTACACCTCGCTCGGTTTCGTCCCCCACCCGTACCCCTCGATGCGGCTGGTGTTCTGATCGGCCTAGGCTCTCCGACATGAACAGCTTGGCGATGATCGAGTCCTGGCCCGTGACCACCGCCGCGGCGGGCGTGGTGCGGGCGGACGGCACGGTGGCCGGCGTCCACGGTCCCGTCGACCACCGGTTCCCGCTGGCCTCGGTCACCAAGCCGCTGGCCGCGTACGCGGTGCTGGTGGCGTACGAGGAGGGCGCGCTCGAGCTGGACGAGCCGGCCGGCCCCGAGGGGGCGACCGTCCGCCACCTCCTCGCCCACACCTCCGGTCTCGCCTTCGACGAGCACAAGGTGATGGCCGCCCCCGGGGAGCGGCGGATCTACTCCAACGCCGGCTTCGAGGAGCTGGGCCGCCACCTGGAGAAGGCGACGGAGATGCCCTTCGCCGAGTACGCCCGCCAGGCCGTGCTGGAGCCCCTGGGCATGACCGCCACCACCCTGGACGGCTCGCCCGCCAAGGACGGCGTCTCCACCGTCTCCGACCTGCTCCGCTTCGCCGCCGAGGTCCAGGCCCCGCGCCTGCTGGATCCGCGGACGGTGCTGGAGGCGATGACCGTGCAGTTCCCCGGCACCAAGGGGGTGCTCCCCGGGTACGGGCACCAGAACCCCAACGACTGGGGCCTCGGCTTCGAGATCCGCGACGGCAAGTCCCCGCACTGGACCGGCTCCTCGTCCTCCCCCGCGGTCTTCGGCCACTTCGGCCAGTCCGGCACCTTCCTGTGGGTCGACCCCCACGCCCGCCTCGCCTGCGTCGCCCTCACCGACCGTCCCTTCGCCCAGTGGGCGATCGACGCCTGGCCCCCGTTCACCGACGCGGTGCTGGCCGAGGCCCGTTAGGGGATCAGGTGGCCGGTGCGGCCGGGGGCGGGTCGGGGAACTCCCACACCAGGAACTCCGCCGCTTCGGCCGCCTCCGCCACGAGCCCCTTCTCCTCCGTCACCCGGGCCGCGTCGCCAGCGGTCAACGTCCGTTCAGCCAGGCCGAGTTCGCCCGACGCCAGGTGGAGGTAGAGCGAACCGCCCTCAGGCAGGGCCACGTTGTCGCCGGCGGCCAGGCGGTGGATGTGCAACACCGCTCCCGCCTCGGGGAGTTCGTACGCCCCCGCCCCCAGCTCCCGGACCAGCGTGTACGCCGGCTCGCCGCCCGCCGCGACGGGCGTCAGCCACATCTGCAGGAACCGCAGCGGCCGCGGGCCGTCGTTGCGCTCGACGTGGCGGACGCCCGCCGCCGCGCTCAGGTGCTGCAGGTCGCCGGGGCGCACCCGCCGCTCGCGTCCGGCGGAGTCGCGGTGGGTGAGCTCCCCCTCCAGCACCCAGGTGACGATCTCCACGTGCCGGTGCGGATGCTCGTCGAACCCGGCGCCGGGCTCGAGCCGTTCCTCGTTGACGGCGATCAGCGGGCCGAAGCCGAGGTTGTCCGGGTCGTAGTGGGAGCCGAAGGAGAAGGCGTGGCGGGTGGTGATCCCCGCGCCGGGGTCACCGCCCGGGTGCCGGCCGTCGGCCCGCCGTACGTCGATGGTCACACCGGCCACGCTACCGGCGCCGTACCGCGCGGACCGTGGGGCCCGCCGGAGCACGGGGCCAGCCCGGTGTGACGGTCCGCACACGTACCGCTGCCACCCGGCGCGTCGCGAGCCCACCGGCATGGGGCACCCTTGGGGGCGTGCCCGCACCAGATCCTTCCGAAGCCGCCCCGTCCGCGTCCGGCCCGCCCGCCCCGCACCGCTACTCCGCCACGCTGAAACGGCTGGAGCGGTCGTCCGGCAGCCTCGCCGCGCAGGCGATCGCGCGGATGGACGAGACGCTGCCCTGGTACCGGGCGATGCCTCCGGAGAACCGGTCCTGGATCGGCCTGGTCGCGCAGGCGGGCATCGCCGCGTTCACCGAGTGGTTCCGCCGCCCGCAGACCCCGACGCAGGCGATCTCGACCGACGTCTTCGGCACGGCCCCCCGCGAGCTGACCCGCGCCATCACGCTGCGGCAGACCGTGGAGATGGTGCGCACCACCATCGAGGTGATGGAGTCGGCGATCGACGAGGTCGCCGCTCCGGGCGACGAGTCGGTGCTGCGCGAGGCGCTGCTGGTCTACGCGCGGGAGATCGCCTTCGCCACCGCCCAGGTGTACGCCCAGGCCGCCGAGGCGCGCGGCGCCTGGGACGCCCGCCTGGAGTCGCTGGTGGTCAACGCGGTGCTCTCCGGTGAGGCCGACGAGGGCGCGGTGAGCCGGGCCGCGGCGCTGGGCTGGAACTCGCCGGAGCACGTGTGCGTGGTGCTGGGCACCGCCCCCGAGGGCGACAGCGAGCTGACCGTGGAGGCGATCCGCCGCGCCGCGCGGCACACCAAGCTTCAGGTGCTGACCGGCGTGCTGGGCCACCGCCTGGTGGTGATCGCCGGCGGCAGCGACAACCCGATGCACGTGGCGAAGTCGCTGATCGGGCCGTTCGCCGCCGGTCCGGTGGTGGCCGGCCCCGTGGTGCCCGACCTGCTGGCGGCGACCCGTTCCGCGCAGGCGGCGACCGCCGGGCTCAAGGCGTGCTCGGCCTGGCCGGACGCCCCTCGCCCGGTGCTGGCGGACGACCTGCTGCCGGAGCGCGCGATCGCCGGGGACCCGATGGCGCGCGAGCAACTGGTGGAGGAGATCTACAGACCGCTGGAGGAGGCCGGATCGGCGTTGCTGGAGACGCTCAGCGTCTACCTGGAGCAGGCGAGCAGCCTGGAGGGCGCGGCCCGCATGCTGTTCGTCCACCCCAACACCGTGCGCTACCGGCTCCGACGTGTGACCGATGTCACCGGGTGGTCACCCTCCGACGTCCGCTCCGCGTTCGCCCTGCGGGTGGCCCTGGTCCTCGGGCGCCTCACCGAGGGTGATCACCTCGCCTGAGCGTTTGTCCAGGTCCTACAACTAGCCTTGCCGTTCTTCGTCCCTGTCCCCACGGGCGGGGGCCGCCGTCTCCGAGAGAGAGTGTGAAAGTGCTCGTACTCGTCGCTCCCGGCCAGGGCGCCCAGACGCCTGGCTTCCTGACTCCCTGGCTCGAACTCCCCGGCGCCGCCGACCGCCTCGCCGCGTGGTCGGACGCGATCGGCCTCGACCTCGTCCACCACGGGACCGAGGCCGACGCCGACGCGATCCGTGACACCGCGGTGGCGCAGCCGCTGCTGGTCGCGGCCGGACTGCTGTCCGCGTCCGCGCTCGGCGACGTGACGCCCGGCGCGGTCGCCGGTCACAGCGTCGGCGAGATCACCGCCGCCGCGTTCGCCGGCGTGCTGGAGGACTCCGCCGCCCTGTCGCTGGTGCGTACCCGCGGTCTGGCGATGGCCGAGGCCGCCGCCGTGACCGAGACGGGGATGGCCGCGCTGCTCGGCGGCGACCCCGACATGACCGTCGCACACCTGGAGAAGCTGGGCCTGACCCCGGCGAACATGAACGGCGCGGGCCAGATCGTGGCGGCGGGCACCGCCGCGCAGATCGAGGCGCTGGTCGAGGACAAGCCCGAGGGCGTGCGCCGCGTGGTGCCGCTGAAGGTGGCCGGCGCGTTCCACACGCACCACATGGCCCCCGCGGTCGACAAGCTCGCCGCGGCCGCCGAGGCGCTCACCCCGGCCGACCCGCGGGTCGCCTACGTCTCCAACAAGGACGGCGCGGCGGTCTCCTCCGGCGCCGAGGTGCTGCAGCGGCTGGTCGGCCAGGTCGCCAACCCGGTCCGCTGGGACCTGTGCATGGAGACGTTCCAGAAGCTCGGCGTGACCGCGCTGATCGAGGTCTGCCCCGGCGGCACCCTCACGGGCATCGCCAAGCGCGCCCTGCCGGGCGTCAAGACGCTCGCCCTGAAGACCCCCGACGACCTCGACGCGGCTCGCGCGCTCATCGCCGACCACGCCTGACGCCCCAGAAGGAGCCGACCGAACATGTCGAAGATCAAGCCCAGCAAGGGCGCCCCGTACGCGCGGATCCTGGGCGTGGGCGGCTACCGCCCCGCGCGGGTCGTGCCCAACGAGGTGATCCTCGAGACGATCGACTCCTCCGACGAGTGGATCCGGTCGCGCTCCGGCATCCAGACCCGGCACTGGGCGAACGACGAGGAGACCGTCTCCGCGATGTCCCTGGAGGCGGCCGGCAAGGCGCTGGCCGCCGCCGGGATCGGCGCCGAGCAGGTGGGCGCGGTCGTGGTCTCGACGGTCTCGCACTTCGAGCAGACCCCGGCCGTCGCCACCGAGATCGCCGCGAAGCTGGGCACGGACAAGGCCGCCGCCTTCGACATCTCGGCCGGCTGCGCGGGCTTCGGTTACGCGCTGACCCTCGCCAAGGGCATGGTCGTCGAGGGATCCGCCGAGTACGTGGTCGTGATCGGCGTGGAGCGCCTGTCGGACCTGACGGACCTGGAGGACCGCGCGACGGCCTTCCTGTTCGGCGACGGCGCGGGCGCCGTGGTGGTCGGCCCGTCCGACGAGCCCGGCATCGGCCCGACGGTCTGGGGTTCCGAGGGCGACAAGTCCGGCGTCATCAAGCAGACGGTCTCCTGGAACCGCTACCGCGTCGGGGACCTCGACGAGCTGCCGCTGGACGAGGCCGGCCGGGTGAAGTTCCCCGCCATCACCCAGGAGGGCCAGACGGTGTTCCGCTGGGCCGTCTTCGAGATGGCGAAGGTCGCCCAGCAGGCGCTGGACGCGGCGGGCATCGCCCCGGACGAGCTGGACGTGTTCATCCCGCACCAGGCCAACGAGCGCATCATCGACTCGCTGTTCAAGACCCTCAAGCTCCCCGAGACGGTCACCGTCGCGCGGGACGTCCGCACCACCGGCAACACCTCGGCCGCCTCCATCCCGCTGGCGATGGACCGGCTGATGGAGACGGGCGAGGCCAAGAGCGGCGACACGGCCCTGGTCATCGGATTCGGTGCCGGACTGGCCTACGCCGCGACGGTCGTCACCCTCCCCTAGCCGTTCCGTCCGGGACGATGCGTTCCGGCACGGACATGTGGACATCGAGCGCCACACCCTCAGAAATACATCTACGAAGGAGCGCCGACATGGCCGCCACCCAGGACGAGATCGTCGAAGGTCTCGCCGAGATCGTGAACGAGATCGCCGGCATCCCCACCGAGGACGTCAAGCTGGACAAGTCCTTCACCGACGACCTGGACGTCGACTCCCTGTCCATGGTCGAGGTCGTCGTCGCCGCCGAGGAGCGCTTCGACGTGAAGATCCCGGACGAGGACGTCAAGACGCTCAAGACGGTGGGCGACGCCGCCGACTACATCCTCAAGCACCAGAGCTGAGCGACCCTCGGCACCTGGGCTTGGCCCTCGCCACCCGGCAGCGTCGCCGCGGCGGGTGCCTCGCCTCCCGGGCGCAGGTACCCGCCGCGGTGACAGTGCGGTGGCGCCGTTATTCCTCGTACCTCGTTGGAGAAGAGTTCCCGTGAGCCCGACCAATCGCACCGTGGTCGTCACCGGTATCGGCGCAACCACACCGCTGGGTGGCGACGTAGCCTCGACCTGGGAGGGCCTGGTCGCCGGACGTTCCGGCGTCACCCCCCTCACCCAGGAGTGGGCCGCCGAACAGCCCGTCCGCATCGCCGCGCAGATCGCCGTGGAGCCGACCGAGGTCATCCCCCGTCCGCAGGCCCGCCGACTGGACCGTTCGGCGCAGTTCGCGCTGGTCGCCGCCCAGGAGGCGTGGGCCGACGCCGGTTTCACCGCCAAGGCCGGTGAGGAGGACGCGGGCGTCGAGCCCGAGCGTCTGGGCGCCGTCATCGCCTCCGGCATCGGCGGCGTGACCACCCTGCTGGGCCAGTACGACGTGCTGAAGGAGAAGGGCGTCCGCCGCGTCTCCCCGCACACCGTGCCCATGCTGATGCCGAACAGCCCCTCGGCCAACGTGGGCCTGGCCGTGAACGCCCGGGCGGGCGTCCACACGCCGGTCTCCGCCTGTGCCTCGGGCGCCGAGGCCATCGGCTACGCCATCGAGATGATCCGCAGCGGCCGCGCCGACGTGGTCGTCGCGGGCGGCACCGAGGCGGCGATCCACCCGCTGCCGATGGCCGCGTTCGCCAACATGATGGCGATGTCGAAGAACAACGACGACCCCGAGGGCGCCTCGCGTCCCTACGACACGGACCGCGACGGCTTCGTGATGGGCGAGGGCGCCGGCGTCCTGATCCTGGAGTCCGCCGAGCACGCCGCCGCGCGCGGCGCCCGCGTGTACGCGGAGGCGGTCGGCCAGGGCATCTCCGCCGACAGCCACGACATCGTGCAGCCGGAGCCCGAGGGCCGCGGCATCCAGGCCGCGCTGCGCAACCTGCTGGACTCCACCGACCTGGACCCGACCGAGCTGGTCCACGTCAACGCGCACGCCACCTCGACGCCCGCGGGCGACATCGCGGAGCTCAAGGGCCTGCGCGCGGTGTTCGGCGACGACACGGACCACATCGCGGTCTCCGGCACCAAGTCGATGACGGGTCACCTGCTCGGCGGCGCCGGCGGCGTCGAGTCGGTCGCCACGGTGCTGGCGCTGTACAACCGGGTGGCGCCGCCCACGATCAACATCAAGGAGCTGGACCCGGCGGCCGCGGGACTCGCCGACGTGGTCCGCGACGAGGCGCGCAAGCTGCCGGTCGACGGCCGGATCGCCGCGCTGAACGACTCGTTCGGCTTCGGCGGCCACAACGTGGTGCTGGCCTTCCGGACGGTCTGACACCGCCCGCACGGCTGAGGGCCCCCGCTCCGGCGGGGGCCCTCTCGCGTTCCGTGCGTGGTGTGTGCGGGGTGTTCCGCGCGTGGTGCTCCGTGCGGGGCGTGTCGTGCGTGGCCTGTCGTGCTCGGCGGGTCAGACGACCTGGTGGAGCCAGCGGACGGGGGCGCCCTCGCCGGCGTGGCGGAAGGACTCCAGCTCGTCGTCCCACGGCTTGCCGAGCAGCTTCGCCACCTCGGCCTCGAGGTCCGTCTCGCCCTTGCGGGCGCGGGCCAGCGCGGCGCGCAGCCGGTCCTCGGGGATCATGATGTCGCCGTGAATGCCGGTGACGGCGTGGAAGATGCCGAGCCCGGGCGTGCAGCTGTAGCGCTCGCCCTCGGCTCCGGCGCAGGGCTCCGAGGTGACCTCGAAGCGCAGCATCTGCCAGCCGCGCAGCGCGGAGGCCAGCTTGGAGGCCGTGCCGGCCTTGCCCTGCCAGGACAGCTCCGAGCGCCAGGTGCCGGGCGAGGCGGGCTGCCGGATCCAGTCCAGGTTCACGCGCGCGCCGAGCACTCCGGCGACCGCCCACTCGACGTGCGGGCACAGCGCGCGGGGAGCGGAGTGCACGTACAGAACCCCACGTGTCGTCACCGAGACCTCCTCGAAGCGGCGCGCTTGCCACGGACAGAACGGACGGACGGGGCTCCTGGGTTCCCGGACAGCGGCCTGACGGCGTGTCGGGGGAGCCACGGAGCGAGGCTATCGTGCCGACGGGTGGCGAGTGTGACGTACCGTCGGTCCCACGGCCGCGAAACGCCGCCATTCACCCGGTGGGACGCTTGTACGGGCGGGCGGGGCGGCATCCGGGCGGCACCGGGAACTCCCGCGCGTTCTCATGGTGGGGGGGCACGAGCGACCTGTGCCCCCTTTCGCCGGAACCATGGGCGCCGCGGCCCACGAGAGACGAGAGCACCGGAAGGAGTCCCGGGCATGCCGACCCCCTGCCGCGTGAGGCCGCGGCCCGCCGTCCTGGCGGCCGTCGCGCTCGCCGCGCTGCCGGCGCTGGCCGCGTGCGGCGGCGGCGAGGAGGCCGCGGCGCCCCGTCCGAAGGCCTCGCCGACGCCCTCCTCCTGGGACCGCTCGCCCGACTCGGTGGCCGCCGTCGGCGACTCGATCACCACGGGGTTCGACTCCTGCCAGGTCCTCTCCGACTGCCCGAGCGTGTCCTGGTCCACGGGGGACTCCCCGGAGGTGCGGAGTCTGGCTGCCCGGCTGCTGGGGGACGGCGCGAGTGCCCGGGCGCGCAGCTGGAACTTCGCGGAGACCGGCGCCCGGATGTCCGACCTCGAGGGGCAGATGCGGCTGGCCGCCGCCCGGCGGCCGGAGCTGGTGACGGTGCTGGCCGGCGCCAACGACGCCTGCCGCGGGTCGGTGAAGGGGATGACTCCGGTGGAGACGTTCCGCGAGCAGTTCGGGACGGCCCTGCGCACGCTGCGCCGGGAGTCCCCGAAGACGCAGGTGTACGTGGCGTCGATCCCGGACCTCAAGCGGCTGTGGGAGGTCGGCCGGGGGACGTCGATGGCACAGGAGATCTGGAAGCTGGGCATCTGCCCGACGATGCTGGGGGAGGCTGAGGCGATGGACCGCAAGGCCGTCGAGCGCCGCAGGAAGGTGCGCGAGCGGGTGGAGGAGTACAACGAGGCGCTGGCCGAGGTGTGCGCGCGGGACCGGCGGTGCCGCACGGACGGCGGGGCGGTCTACGCGTACCGGTTCGGCGCCCGGCAGCTGAGCCGGTGGGACCTCTTCCATCCCGGCGTGGACGGCCAGGCGAGACTGGCCGACATCGCCTACCGCGCGGTCACGGCCTAGGGTGGCGATCATGAACAGCGAACTCTTCGGCGCCCTTCCCGACGGCGCCTCGGTGCACCGATGGACCCTGGAACGGGCCGGGGTGCGGGTGCGGGTCCTGTCGTACGGCGGCATCCTCCAGTCGGTCGAGACGCCGGACCGCGAGGGCCGCACGGCGGGCATCGCGCTCGGCTTCGACGAGCTCGACGGGTACCGGAAGTTCACCGGCCCGTTCTTCGGCGCACTGATCGGCCGCTACGCCAACCGGATCGCGGGCGCCCGGTTCACCTTGGACGGCGCCGAGCACGCGCTGCCCCGCAACGACGGGGAGAACTGCCTGCACGGCGGGGACGAGGCCTTCGACAAGCGCGTCTGGGACGTCGAACCGGAGGGGGAGCACGCGCTGCGGCTGACCCGGGTGAGCCCGGCGGGCGAGGACGGCTTCCCCGGCCGCCTGGAGATCTCCGCGGTGTACGCGCTGGAGGAGGACGGGTCGCTGTCCCTGACGTACGAGGCGGTGACGGACGCGCCGACGGTGGTGAACCTGACCAACCACACGTACTGGAACCTGGCGGGCGCGGGGTCCGGCACGGCGCGCGGGCACCGGCTGCGGCTGGAGGCCTCCCGGTACACGCCGGTGGACGAGGCGAACATCCCGGACGGCCCGGTGGCGGAGGTCGAGGGCACGCGCTTCGACTTCCGCGGGGCCGAGGGGCGCCTGACGGGTGAGGGCTACGACCACAACCTCGTCCTCGACAAGGGGGTCACCGCCCAGGCGGTGCCGGTGGGCGAGATGTGGGAGGAGTCCACCGGGCGGGTGCTGACGGTCGCCACCACGGAGCCGGGCATGCAGGTGTACACCGGGGACTTCCTGGAGGGCGGCTTCGCCCCCGGCGACGGCGTCGCCCTGGAGACCCAGCACTTCCCGGACTCCCCCAACCGCTCCGACTTCCCCACCACCGTCCTGCGGCCCGGCGAGACGTACCGCTCCCGCACGGTCTACGGCTTCACGACCCGCTGACACACCCGGCGGGGCCGTCCCGGACACGGCGGCCCCGCCCCTCACGGCGGCAGAGTTCGCCGCGACAGGGCCGGCGGCGAAGGGCCGGGGACGACAAGGCTAGGTCAGGGCTGGGCGAGGGCAGGGCTGGCCGAGGTCAGGGCTTGGTGAGGTCAGGGCTTGGTGAGGTCCAGCGTGGCGGCGTCGCGGGCGGGCCGGTCCTCGTCCTCGCCGAGGAGGTCGCGGGCCATCAGGGTGGCCCCCGCGACCGCCCCCGGCATCAGGAACACCGCCACGAACGGCACCAGGAAGCACGCCGCCAGCGGCGCCCCGAAGCCCCACACCAGCAGCTTCCGGGACCGCAGCAGCCGCAGCCGCTCCCGCAGCCGGACGTCGCGCCGCTGCAGGGCCACCGAGGTCAGCTCCTCGGTGAGGAAGAACCCGGTGACGAACACGCCGATCACCGGCACCGCCGTCTGCCCCACCACCGGGACGAACCCGCAGCAGAACAGCAGCAGCCCCCACAGGGCCGCGCGGACCATCACCCGCAGGCTGTCCCGCGCGGAGATCCACAGCTCCCGCAGCAGCGGAAGGTCGGAGACGGCGGCCGTGCCGTCGGGCGACACGTCGCGGTCGACCCGCTCGGAGAGCGCCTCGTAGAAGGGCTGGCCTATCAGCAGGGTCATCGCGGTGAAGGTGAGCACCGCCGCGAGCAGCGCCGCCGCCCAGAGCAGCACGGTGAAGGCCACGCGCACCAGGTCGGCCCAGGTCTGCGACCAGTCGTCGGCGAAGGGCGTCGCCCAGGCCACCAGATCGGCGCCCCAGACGGCCAGCGCCACCAGCAGGCCCACGTACAGGACCAGCGTGATCAGCCCCGGGATGAGGCCGAAGCCGTACTGCCTGCCGTGCCTGGCCACCCAGCGCTGGCCCTTGAACAGATAACCGAAACCGACCCCGAGATCACGCATGCCGGGAACTCTAGCGCTGCGCCTTCCGGAGCGACCAGGCACCATGGAACGCATGTCCCATACACCTGAACTTCCCGCACAGACCCGCGCCTGGCACCTGCTGAGCCGTCCGGTCGGCGAGCCCAAGCCCTCCGACTTCGCCCTGGTCGAGAGCGAGCTGCCCGAGCTGAAGGAGGGCCGGGTCCTCGTCCGCAACCTGTACTTCTCGGTCGACCCCTACATGCGCGGCCGGATGTCGGACGCCAAGTCCTACGTCGCCCCGTTCGAGCTGGACAAGCCGATGCAGGGCCACGCGATCGGCGAGGTCGTCGCCTCGAACTCCCCGGACCTCGCGGTCGGCGACCACGTGGTGCACATGCTGGGCTGGCGCGACTACGCCTCCCTGGACGCCCGGCACGCCACGAAGGTGGACCCGGACGCCGTCCCGCTCTCCGCCTACCTGGGCGTCCTGGGCATGACCGGCCTGACCGCCTACGCGGGCCTGTTCCGGGTGGCGTCGTTCAAGGAGGGCGACAGCGTCTTCGTCTCCGGCGCGGCCGGCGCGGTCGGCTCGCAGGTGGGCCAGATGGCGAAGCTCAAGGGCGCCTCCCGGGTGATCGGCTCGGCCGGCTCCGCGGACAAGGTCCGGCTGCTCACCGAGGAGTACGGGTTCGACGCGGCCTTCAACTACAAGGACGGCCCGGTGAGCAAGCAGCTCCGCGAGGCCGCGCCGGACGGCGTCGACGTCTACTTCGACAACGTGGGCGCCGACCACCTGGAGGCGGCGCTCGGCTCACTGAACGTGGGCGGTCGCATCGCGGTCTGCGGCATGATCGCCGTCTACAACGCCACCGAGCCCGTCCCGGGCCCGCGCAACCTGGCCCGGCTGATCCAGACCCGCGGCCGCATCGAGGGCTTCCTGGTCGGCGACCACGAGGACCTGCGCCCGGCGTTCGTCGAGGAGGCCGGCGCCTGGATCCGCTCCGGCGAGCTCAAGTACCGCGAGACGGTGACCGAGGGCATCGAGAACGGGCTGGACGCCTTCCTCGGCATGCTGCTGCGCGGCGACAACGTCGGCAAGGCGGTCGTCAAGGTCTGACCGTTCCCACGGCCCCGCACGCGGCCCCGCACCGTCCCCGCCGCGGCCCCGCGCCCCTCCCGGCCCGCACCTAGGTGCACCACCACAGCACCCGCTCGCAGGTGGGCGAGGGGGTGGGCGTCGGGCGGGGCGGGGCCGAGGTGGTGGTCGGGGCCGGTCGCGAGGGGGCCGGTTCGGGGTCCGCGGCCCCCGGCGGCCGCGCGTCCTGGCCGGACTCGGCGGACGCCTGGTCCGCCGGTTCCGCCGCCGGCGGCGACGGCGACGGGCTCGAGGTCGGCGGCTCCGAGGCGGTCGCGGAGGCCGACGGGGAGGGCTCGTCCCCGGCGGGGGTGGCGCTCGCGGCCTCCCGCTGCGGCGACGGGGCGGAGCGGGCCTCCTCGGCGGGGGCGGTGTCCGCCGCCGCGGCCGCGGGCGTCGTGGGGTCGTTCTCGCCGCCGACGGCCGTCACGGCCGCAACTCCCAGCCCGAGGGCGCCGAGCAGGCAGCCGCCGATCAGCAGCGCGCGGCCCGGCCCGCGCCCGCCGTGCCGCCGTGCGGCGGCCCGGGGCGCGGCCGGCTCCGTCCGCGGTGTACGGAGTCCGGCGCGGCGGCCTCCGGGGCTCCTGACATCCCCTCCGCGCCTGGTGTCCCCGGCGCCGGTCGCCTCCACGCCGGACTCCTCCACCGCTGCCGTGACGTCCGCCTCACCGGCCGCCCCGCCGACGACGTGGCCGGCCGGCTCGGGGGGTTCGGCGGTTTCGTCAACAGCCTCGGCGTACTTGTGGAGTTCCCACGCCGGCGTTCCACAACCCGGGCAGTTGAACTGCAGGTTGAGATGCCGCCGGCACCGCGCGCAATAGTCCATGAGGCTGGAAGGGTAGGTGCCCGACCGGTGACTTGTCGGGGGGTCCTGGTGAAGGTCGTGTGCGGCATTGGCGGACACCGGCACGCCCCCCGTCGGCGCCCGACAGCACGTGACCGCGCAACAGCGTTCGGTGCACGTCCAGTTGGTCGCGGACCGGGTCAGGTCAGCCAGCCCCGGGCCCGGGTGAGTTCCAGGACGCAGGAGCGGACCTGTTTGAGCTGGGCGGCCGTGAGGGTGGGGACGCCGTCGATCAGGGCCTCGGTGAGCTCCGTGCGGAAGCCGTCGGAGCCGGGCCGCGCCGCTCCCGCCGTCGCACCCCGCGGCGCCGGGCCGAGGAGCCGGATCTCCGAGCCCTTGGGGCCCTTCTCGCCCATCTCCAGGACGAACTCGACCTGGCAGCCCTCCCCGTACAGGTACTTGTCGTCGAGCAGGTCGTTGGCGTGCATGAACACGTCCTCCCCGCCCTCGTCGGGGGCGATGAACCCGTACCCGCGCACCTCGTCGAACCGCAGCACCCTGCCGGTCATCAGCACCGCGAACCCACCCACTCCTTCGTCGGCCGCCGCAGCCCCCGGTCGGCACGGCTGCGGTCGGCGCCCCTTCGGTCGGCACAGCTCCGGTCGGCGCCGGGGACGGGGCACTGCCGGGCGGTGCCCGAAGTTACCGGTGCGGCGCGGGGTGCCGGGCGGCTTTTCCCCGGTCGCGCCCGATCGGTGCGCGCCGGCGCCCGCGCGAAAGCGGCAAAAGGGCAGCAACCGGGCACCGTAGGCATCCGCCGGACCCCGTCGGGTGCGGCCCCTGTGGAGAATGGGGCGCGCGCGTCGATGTGGCGCGGGAGTCGGCGGAGGTTCTGTTGGTGTTCACCAGGCGTACGTTCGGTGCTCTGGCCGGCACGGCCGTGCTGGGGGTCGCGCTCGCGGCCGACAGCACGGCGGCGCCGCCGACCGAGTCCGCCTCGCGGAACGTGCCGACCGGCCGTCCGCCCGCCCCGCCGCGCGCGGACCGGCGGCCGCACTCGGTGCGGCACGACGGCTACTCGCTGATCGTCGACGGGCAGCGCCTGGTGCTGTGGTCCGGGGAGTTCCACCCGTTCCGGCTGCCCAGCCCCTCGCTGTGGCGGGACGCGCTGCAGAAGATCCGCGCCTCGGGCCACAACGCGGTGACCGTGCCGGTGGCCTGGAACCACCACTCCCCCGCTCCGGGACGGTACGACTTCACGGGAGTACGCGACCTGGGCCTGCTGCTGCGCACCGCCGCCGAGGAGCACCTGTACGTGGTGCTGCGCCCCGGCCCGTTCCTCGGCGCCGACCTGGACGGGGGCGGGCTGCCGGGCTGGCTGGCCGGCACCGGGGGCGGCGCGGGCGCGGACGACCCCGCCTACCTGGAGCACGTCGACGCCTGGCTGACCGCGGTGGACCGGATCGCGCGCCGCCACCAGTACACCGAGGGCCGCGGCACCGTCCTGCTGTACCAGTTCACCGACGTCAGCGGCGCCACCTCCACCGCCTACCGGGAACATCTGTACGCCAAGGTGCGGGGCGACGGGATCCAGGTCCCGGTGTTCCACAAGGAGCTCGACCCGGCCGCCGGTCCGGCCGAGCGGGGACCGGCGGACGTCCCGCCGGACCGCGGGCTGTTCTTCGGGGCGGCGACCTCCGAGCGGGCCCGCCCGCGCACGGCCGGCGTGCTCGCCGAGTTCACCGCCGGCCGGCCGGTCCCCTGGGGCGGCGGCCGCGACGGGCAGCGAGCCTTCGAGGCGGTGCGCCGGGAGTTCGACGCCGTGCAGGTGCGCCGCACCTGCCTGACCGACATCGCCAACGGACTCACCGTCCACAACACCCGGACGGCCTTCGGCGGGACCAACTGGGGCTGGCTGGGCGGCCCGTCGACCGTCACCTCCTACGACCTCGCGGCCGGTCACGACGAGGCCCGCGCCCCCACGCCCCAGCTGGCCGCCTTCCAGCAGATCGGGCACATGCTGCGCACCGTCCCCGACCTGGCGAAGCTGCACCGGGCGGCGGACGTGCGGGCCGACGACGACCGGGTGCGGGTCTACCACCTCACCAACCGGGACACCGGCTCGCACACCTACGTGCTGCGCAACGACTCGCAGGACCAGGTCACCACCTCGCTGCGGCTCGCCGGGTCCGCGCTGCCGGTGACCGTCACGCTGCCGCCCCGCGAGGCCCGGCTGATCATGTCGGGGCTGCGGCTCGGCGAGCGGCGGCTGCGCCACTCGACGGCCCAGCCGATGCTCTTCCTGCCGATCGGCTCGATGGACGTCGCCGTGTTCACCGGCACCCGCGGCGAGCTGGTCGAGCTGGTGCTGGAGACCCCCGGCTCCCCGGTGACCACGCGGCTGGACCCGGAGCCGGCCTGGGCGCTGGACCGCAACCTGCTGCGGGTGACCGCGCCGCTGGGCGAGGGCGGCCTGAGCCGGGTGCTGGTCGAGGGCGGCGGCAGCGACCGGCCGCTGCTGCTGATCCTCGCGGACGAGGACGACGCGGCGCGGATGTGGCCGGTGGAGACCCGCAAGGGCGACTTCCTGGTCTACGGCCCGTCGCTGGTGCGCACGGTGACGCCGCACGGGTCCGGCGTGGACCTCACCGGCGACGTACGGACCACCACCGGCCTGGAGGTGTGGGCACCGGGCCGGATCGGCTCGCTCACCTGGAACGGCGAGCGGGTGCGCACCACCGTCTCGCGGGGCAACGCGCTGGTGGCGACCCGGCACCTGAAGGCGCCGCCGGCCGTGGTGCTGCCCACGCTCACCGGCTGGCGGCGCCGCGAGGAGAACCCGGAGGCCGACCCGCGCTTCGACGACGGCCGCTGGCGGGTCGCCGACCGCACGGCGACGTCCGGCGCGACGCCGGTGCCCGAGGGGCAGCCGGTGCTCTTCGCCGACGACTACGGCTTCCACTACGGCGACCTCTGGTACCGGGGCCGGTTCGCCGACGCCCGCGGCGCGGCCTCGGTGCGGCTCTCCTACCGGGCGGGGCCGCAGGGCCTGGTGATGGCCTGGCTGGACGGCGAACCCCTGGGCGTGCACCGGCGGCCCGAGGACGCCGCCGCCGGGCAGGGCACGGGCGCCGACGGCACGGACGGCGGCGGGACGGACGCCGACGGGGCGGACGACGGGAGCGACGCGTCCGTGCAGGCGGCGCCGGCGGGCGGCGGCGAGGCCACGGCGGAGTTCGCGGTGCCCGAGGAGCTGCGCACCCCGGGCGCCCACGTGCTGGCGGTGCTGGTGCGCCCCATGGCCCGCGAGGAGGGCAGCGGTTCGGCCGGCGCCCACAAGGCGGCGCGCGGCCTGACCGCGGTGACCTTCGAGGGCGCGCGGCCTGGGGTGGAGTGGCGGCTGCAGGGCGCGGCGGGCGCGGATCCGGTGCGCGGCCCGCTCAACACCGGCGGCCTGTACGGCGAACGGGAGGGCTGGCACCTGCCCGGACCGGTCGACGAGAAGGGCTGGGACGCCGTCGAGCTGCCGGTGGGCAGGAAGGACGAGGAGAAGCGGCAGGGCGTCGTCTGGTACCGCTCCTCCTTCACCCTGGACGTGCCGGAGTCGGTGGACGCCTCCGTCGGACTGGCCCTGGAGGACGATCCCGGCCGGGCCTACCGCGTGCAGATCTTCCTCAACGGCTGGAACCTCGGCCTGTACGTCAACGACGTGGGGCCGCAGCATGTGTTCGTGCTGCCGAACGGGGTGCTGCGCACACGTGGGGAGAACACACTGGCGCTGGCCGTGCTCTCCGACGGGACCACACCGTCGGGCCCGGGCACGGTGAGCCTGCGGCTGCTGGGCGCGGCCGCAGGCGGGACGCCGATGACCGACGTCGCCTCCCCGGGCCGGTAGGCAGCCGCATGTCCTCCTCCCCCGACCACGCTGGCCACTGCCGCCGCCCGGGCTCTGCCGGCTCCGCCGCCGCCTTCACCCGGCTGGACTTCCAGCTGGTGCTGCTGCGCCGGATGGCGGACCACAACCCGGAGCTGGTGGAGGACGCCCGCCGCCGGCTGGGCGTCTCGGCCGCAGCCATGCGGGAGGCCAACAAGCGGTGGCAGGCCATGGTGCGCTCGCCGCGCGGCCGGTCCGCGGCCGCCCGGTACCGCTCGGTGCTGGGCGAGCCGGAGTCGACCCGGCGCCGGGTGCTCGGCGACCTGGAGTGCGAGGCGCGGCTGTGGCCGGTGCCGCTCTGGCCGGACCTGAGGTTCGAGGTCCTGGTCGGGCCCTCGGGTGCCGTCTGGAACGAGTGGCTGGTGCGCGCGCCGGGCGATCCCGGTCCCGCCCTGCGCACCCTGGCGGACCTGACGCCCTGGTCCTGCACCGTCGACGAGGCCGCCCGCGCGTTCCCCGGGGCCCGGCCGCTGCAGGGCAGCGCCCCGACCCGTTGGGGGCTGGCGCTGACGGTGCCCGACTCCTCCAGGACCGTGGGGGTACCCCCGGACGGAGTCCGGGGGAGGGAGTGCGTGGCGGAGTTCACCTGGGGGCTCCTGCAGCGGCTGGCGGTGACGGGGGCCGCGTCCGGGTAGGTTCCGGGCGCCGATGTCCCGCCGCGAGTGCGAAGGAGCCCGCCCCGATGACCTGGTCGCCGCCGTCCCCCCTGCCGCTCTTCCCTTACCTCCACGATCCCGCCGCGGCGGACCGCCCGGCGCTGGCCTTCCCGGGCCGTTCCCTGACGTACGGGGAGCTCGCGGGCGAGGCCGGGGCGGTGGCGGCCCGCGTCGGGGGCAGGGCGCGGCATGCGAGCGGCCGGATCGCGGTGTGGGCGACGCCGGGGCCGGAGACCGCGGTGGCGGTGGCCGGCGTCCTGGCCGCCGGGCTGTGCGTGGTCCCGCTGAACCCGCGCTCGGGGGACAAGGAGCTGGCCCACGTCCTGGCCGACAGCGACCCGGACGCGCTGCTGGCCCCGCCCGGCGCCGGGCTGCCCGGAGCGCCGGACGGCGTGGAGCGCCTGGACGTCGTGCTCGGCGGCCCTCCCGCCGCCCTTCCCCCGGACGCCTCCGGCCCTCTCGACCCCGCGCTGGTCGTCTACACCTCCGGCACGACCGGTCCGCCCAAGGGCGCGGTGATCCCCCGCCGGGCGGTCGCGGTCACCCTGGACGCGCTGGCCGAGGTGTGGGCGTGGACCGCCGAGGACGTCCTGGTGCACGCGCTGCCGCTGTTCCACGTGCACGGTCTGGTGCTGGGGGTGCTCGGCCCGCTGCGGCTCGGCGGCGCGCTGCGTCACCTGGGCCGGTTCGACACCGCCTGCGTGGCGCGGGAGCTGAACGCGGGCGCGAGCGTGCTGTTCGGCGTGCCGACGATGTACCACCGGATCGCGGAGTCGCTCGCCGCGGAGCCGGAGCTGGCGAAGGGCCTGGCCTCCGCCCGGCTGCTGGTGTCCGGCTCGGCCGCGCTGCCGGTCCACGACCACGAGCGGATCCTCGCCGCCACGGGCCGCCGCGTCGTCGAGCGGTACGGGATGACCGAGACGCTGATGAACACCAGCGTCCGCCTCGACGCGGGGCCCGGCGCGGTGACCGCCGGGACGGTCGGCGTCCCGCTGCCGGGCGTGGAGCTGCGGCTGGTGAACGACGACGGCACCCCGCTGCCCGCGCGGCCCGGCGCGAACGACGCGGACGACGCGGACGACGCGGACGGCACACACGGCGCACACGGCACACACGGGACGCCGCGCACCGACCCCGCGGCCGACGGCGAGCGCATCGGGGAGATCCAGGTCCGCGGCCCCCACCTGTTCACCGAGTACCTGGGCCGCCCGGACGCCACCGCCGCCGCCTTCACCGCCGACGGCTGGTTCCGCACCGGGGACATGGCGGTCCTGGAACCCGGCGGCGCGGTGCGGATCGTGGGGCGGCGGGCCACCGACCTGATCAAGAGCGGCGGCTACAAGATCGGCGCGGGGGAGATCGAGAACGCCCTGCTGGAGCACCCCGCGGTGGCCGAGGCCGCGGTCACCGGCGCGCCCGACGCGGACCTGGGCGAGCGGATCGTCGCCTGGATCGTCCCCGCCGACCCGCGGACGCCGCCGGACGCGGACGAGCTGGCGGACCACGTGGTACGCCGGCTGGCGCCGCACAAGCGCCCCCGCGAGGTGCGCCTGCTCGACGCGCTGCCCCGCAACGACATGGGCAAGGTGATGAAGCGTGCATTGGACACCAGTTCCCCCGCTCCCTTGATCAGGTGAGCCGGACTCGGACGCCCGCACGGACACGCTCCGGCGCGACATAGTCACTGTGCGCCAACAACGGGCTGCAGACCGGCAGTTGGCGCATGTCCCAGTACGAACCCATGTCCCGAGGAGCAGTACCCCATGAACGTCATCACCGACGCGCTCGCCTGCATCGCCCACTTCCTGGGCTGGCTGGTCTGACCCTTCCTGGCGAGCCGCCGGAACGCGGACGCACAGCGGCGCCGTCTCCCCGTCCCAGGGAGGCGGCGCCGCCGCCGTTCCGCGGTGACCCGGCGTCAGTCCACGCCGGGCGTCCGGCGTGTCACTTCACGCCGATCGCACGGATGATCTCCTGACGGACCGAACCGTTCCGGTCGTCGTGCGCCTCGGCGCGCAGCGAGACGTGGTCCGCGCCGCTCGGCGCGGTGAGCGTGCCCTGCCAGGTGTCGCCCCGGCGGCGCAGGTCGGCCGTGCGCCAGGTGCGGCCGTCGTCGTAGGACACCTCCAGCCGGGCGGACACCAGCCGGCCGGTGCCGGTGGCCCCGCCGACGTACTCGGCGCCGAGGGTGATCGGCACCCGCTGCCGGGCCCGGACGTCGCCGGACAGGTCGGTGGTGACGCCGAAGCTGAGGTTGAGCAGCGGGAGCGTGACCTGCCCGTCGCTCGCCGCCGAGCTGAACGTCCACTCGCCGTGGCCGCGGCTGGACAGGTCCCACTGCCCGGGGTCCAGCGTGGTGTCGGTGACCACCTTGTACGTCTGCTTCCCGGCGGGGGCGTCCCAGACGTTGAGCCCGCTGCCCTGAGTGCGGCCCAGCAGCGTGCCGTCCTCGGCGTACAGCGCGGTCTCCTGCGTCATCCCGGAGGTCTCGCTCCACACGTCGCCGAAGCCGGTGTGGTCGGGGCCGGAGTCGCCCCAGCCGGGCACGTTGATCGCGATGGCGTCGCCCTCGCGGGTCTGGCCCCAGCCGAGGCCCTCGCCCATCCAGGGGTGCCAGACGGGGCGGAACCAGTTGAGCTCCTGCCGGTCCCCGGCCCGGTAGGCGACGAGTCCGGAGCGCTGTTCCATCGCCTCGTTGTTCGTCAGCGCCTGCTCGTGCCAGGTCAGGCCGTCGGCGACGGTGACGTGGTCGGTGCGGCGGTGCGGGTAGGCGACCCGCTCGCGGAAGCCGACGCCGACCGGGAAGGTGTCGGTGATCGAATAGCGGTACTCGCTGCCGGTGTCGGTGGGCCGGGTCGCGTGGAACGCCACGTCGACCTGGGCCAGGTCCCGGCGGCCGGGCGTGTACTCCAGGCCGCGTGCCGGGATGGCTCCGGGGTGGCCCTCGGTCAGGTCGTAGACGAACGGGGTGTTCGGGGTGCCGGTCGCGGTGACGGTCCCGGCCGTCCGCAGGCGCTTCGCGTCTGCGGCGTTCAGCGAGGCGACGGGCAGCGGGGCCTGGGCGCCGGTGTCCGGGTCGCCGGCCCAGACGCTGAGCCGGCCCGGCCGGTCGTCGGTGATCAGCAGGATCCGGGCGCCGGCCTCGTGCGCGGCGCGGGCCAGGGCGGGCACGTCGGTGTCGTCGCCGACCGTGGCCAGCACGGCCTTCCCCTTGACGGCTCCGGTGACGGAGCCGGAGCCCACGTCGGCCAGGCGCGCCGTCAGGTCGCCGTCGACGAGCGGGGCGCCCGCCTGCGGGACGCTCTCGCCGACGCCGCGGATCTTCAGCACGGGGTTGCCGAGCCGCCAGCGGGTCCGGTACTCGAAGCTGCCCTCGGTGACCTTCCGGGTCGGGGCGGCGTAGATGGTGTCGTAGGCCAGCGGCACCTGGTAGGCGGCGGACGTCGGGAGACCGCGTGCCTCACGGGCGAACTCCATGAGCAGCTGCCGGGTCTCGGTGCGGTCCTCGACCCTCGCCTCGATCTCACGCAGTGCGGCGCCGTCCAGGGTGATCTCGCGGTCCCGGTCGAGCAGGATCTCGGGCGCGGTGAGCAGACCGAGGCCCAGGGAGTCGGGGCCGTGCGCGCCGGTCACGTCGAGGAAGGTGTCGACGCCGTACAGGCCCGGCCGCAGGCGCAGTTCAAGGGTGCCGGAGTCGCCGACGTGTGCGGGCTCGGGCCAGGTGTCCTGGGCGAACCGCTGCACCGACAGGTCGGCCGCGGTGGGCCTGCCCTCGCGGTCCTTCACATGGACGGTGAGGGTGTACCGCTCCTCCTCCTTGACCATCCCGAAGAGGGTGTGCGCGACGGCCTCGCCGGCCGCCGAGGCCACGATCTGCCCCCCGGTGCTGCCGGCCGGCGCGCCGGTGCTGTCGCCGGTGACGGTGGTGGAGGCGGTGCCGTGCGCGGGAACGGTCAGGGTGCTGTCGGCGAGGGTCGCGACGCCGGAGCCGCCCTCCACCGACAGGTCCAGCACGACCTCGCGGTCGCCGCCGTTGGTGTAGGTGAGGGTCCGGGTGACCGGCTTGTCGTCCTCGTGCGGCCAGTCGTGGAAGCCGAGGTCCACGCTGCCGGTCGCGATGACCTGCGAGGCCACCGCCGAGGGGACGTCGACCCGGCCGGCGCCGAGCACGTAGGCGGAGTCGTCCAGCGGCTTCGAGGTGGACATCAGCGCGCTCTTCAGCTGCTCGCCGGTCCAGTCCGGGTGCTTCTGCGCGAGCAGCGCGGCCACTCCGGCGACGTGCGGGGTGGCCATCGAGGTGCCGCTCATGGCGACGTAGTCGCCGGAGCCCTCGGCCAGGGTGGAGCGGGCGGCGAGGACGTCGACGCCGGGGGCGGCCAGGTCGGGCTTGAGGGCCATGTCGCCGTGGCGGGGGCCGGCGCTGGTGAAGTAGGCGGGCACGTCCTGCCCGTCGACGGCGGAGACGGTGAGCGCCGCGTCGGCGGCTCCGGGCGAGCCGATGGAGGAGGGGGTGCCGGTGTTGCCGGCCGCGATCACGAAGAGCGCGCCGGTCTCCGCGGAGAGGGTGTTCACCGCCTGCGCCATCGGGTCGGTGCCGTCGCTGGGCTCGGGCGAGCCGAGGCTCATGGAGACGATCTTCGCGTCGGCGTCCCGGGCGGCCCACTCCATGCCGGCGATGATCTGGGACTCGGTGCCGGAGCCGGAGTCGTCGAGGACCTTGCCGACGGCCAGGGTGGCCTCCGGGGCGACGCCCTGCTCCTTGCCGCCGGAGGCGGCGCCGCTGCCGCCGACGGTCGACGTCACATGGGTGCCGTGGCCGTCGCGGTCGGCGACCTCCTCGCCCTCGATGAAGCTGCGGGACTGCGCGACGCGGCCCTTCAGGTCCGGGTGGGAGGCGTCGACGCCGGTGTCCAGCACGGCGACGGTCACGCCCTTGCCGGTCAGCCCGGCCTGCCAGGCGGCCTCGGTGCCGATCTGCGCGTTGCTCTCGGCCATCTCGGCCTCGACGCGGCCGTCCAGCCAGACGCCGCGGACGCCGGCCTGGCGGGTGACGGACGTCCAGAAGTCGCGGCCCTTGTCGGCGGACACGGCGGCGCCCCGGACACTGGGCAGCGAGCGTTCGCGGTCGGCGCCCTCGGGGGTGGTGGTCCGGGCGCCCTTGCCGTAGGTGAGGATCAGCGGCAGCTCGCCGGTGCGGGCGTCGGTCAGGCCCTGCTCGATCAGACCGGTCACGTCGAACAGCCGGGGGTCCAGCCGGCCGGCCCGCAGCAGCGACTCGGCCTCCTCGGGGACGACCCGGATGTCGCCGTCGACCACGTCGGTGCGCACGGCGCCCGGGGCGCCCTTCGGGGGCTGCACCTCGACGGTTCTTCGGTCGCCGCCGAGTTCGGTGACGGTGACCTGGTGGCCCGTCACCAGGGTGACGGTGTGGGCGGCGGTGGCCGCGGCGCGGGCCGCCGAGGCGGTGTCCCGCGGCGCGGGGGCGGCCGCGGAGGGCGCGGCCGGGGACAGCGACGCGCAGGCGAGACAGGCGGCGACCAGGGTCACGCCACGCCGGGCGGCACGGGGCCGCGCGGAACCGGGCGGTAGGGAACCGGGCTGCGCGGAACCGGGCTGCGCGGAACCAGGCTGCGCGGAACGGGGCGGTAGGGAACGGGGGCGTGCGAAACGGGGGCTCATCTACCCTCTCTTCGTCCAGCGTCCGCCGGGAGGTTGCGGGCGCTTGGCGACGATTCTTCGCAGGCGAATGTCACCGTCAGGTCAAGACCGGCGGGCGGGATTGCGCCGTGACGTGAACCCGCCTCAGGCGCCTGACCGCGGCGTGCGCGAGGACCGCGCGAGAGGGTCCGCCCGGCCGGGTGCGGACCACCCGTCCGGTCCGCACCCGGCCGGGCGGCTCCAGCGGGCGCCCGGTGGCGGAACCTCGCAGGATGCGGGAAGGGACGCCGGCCGGGCGTCTCCGACCGCACCCGGGAGGATCCACAAGTGACCGCCGACCTGGACCAGTTGCGCCGCTGCCACTTCGCCGTGGACCTCGGCGCCGCCCGTACCCGCGTCTACGTCAAGGGCGCGGGGCTGGTCGTCGACCAGCCCTCGGTCGCCGCCGTGAACACCCGCACGGGCGCGCTGATCGCGGTCGGCGAATTCGCCGAGAAGATGACCGGCCGCACCCCCGAGTACATCAAGACGGTCCGCCCCGTCTCCGGCGGCACGGTCGTCGACATCGAGATGGCGCAGCGGATGCTCCGTCACCTGCTCGGCGAGAAGACGCGGCGCCTCCTGCGCCGCAAGCCGCGGCTGCGGGCGGCCGCCTGCACCCCGCACGACGCGGACCCGCTGGCCCGTCGCGCGACCGTGGAGACGCTGGTGGGACTGGGCGCCCGCCGGGTCGAGCTGGTGGACACCCTGATCGCGGCCGCGGTGGGCTGCGGCCTGCCGGTGGAGCGCGCCGAGGCCACCATGATCATGGTGTGCGGGGCGGCCGCCACGCAGGTGGCGGTGCTCTCGCTCGGGTCGATCGTGACGGCGGAGCGCATCCCGGTCGGCGGCGAGGCGGTGGACAACGCGATCGTCCAGCACCTGCGGCACGAGCACGAGCTGATGCTGCCCAGCCAGTCGGTGCGCCCCCTCCAGCTCGCCCTGTCCGGCAACGGACTCACCCCGCACGGCCCGGCCACCACCGAGATCAACGGCCGTGACGTGGCCACCGGTCTGGCCCGCTCGGTGCAGGTGGACACCGCGGCGGTGCGCAACGCGATCCAGACGCCGCTGACGGCGGTGCTGGACGGCATCGGCAAGGTGCTGCGCGACTGCCCGCCCGACCTGGTCGCCGACCTCGCCGACCGCGGGATCATGATGGTCGGCGGCACGGCGCTGCTCCCGGGCTTCGACCAGATGCTCCGCCAGGCCACGGGCATGCCGGTGCACATCGCCGAGCGCCCCGACGTGTGCGCCGTGCAGGGCCTGGGCGCGATGCTGGACGGCAAGATCGAGCCGCTGGTCCTGAACCCGCTGGCCGGCTGAGCCGCCCGGGTCGGGGCGCCGGGTCAGCCGCCCCGCTCAGGACACCAGGTCAGCCGTCCCGCTCAGGGCGCCGGGTCAGGCGACCGGGAGCGC
Organism: Streptomyces sp. NPDC056600; assembly: GCF_042792855.1. Lineage (NCBI taxonomy): Bacteria > Bacillati > Actinomycetota > Actinomycetes > Kitasatosporales > Streptomycetaceae > Streptomyces > Streptomyces sp. NPDC056600. The sequence goes on along the minus strand of NZ_JBHTVQ010000044.1, from coordinate 23,924 downwards.
CAGGTAGACCCGGATCGTGGTCCCGTAGCTGCCGGTGTGCACGCGCACCAGGTCGGCCAGCAGGTTGACGGTGAGCAGCCCGCGCCCGCCGATCTGGTCGCGGCCCGCCGGGCGGCGCCCGGCCAGCGGGTCGGTCAGCAGGCCCGCGTCGCGGACCTCGCAGACCAGGCTGCCGTCCTCGGCCCACAGTCGCAGGGCGCCGCGGCCCCCGCCGTGGACCACGCTGTTGGTGGTGAGCTCGGCCACGATCAGGGCGAAGTCGTCCAGCCGCTCGCCCGCCAGGCCCATCTGGGCGGCCTCGGCGACGCTGCGGTGGCGGGCCGTCGGCAGCGAGTCGGCGGCGTACGCGTACGTCAGCCGGACCCCGCCCGCGGCCTCCGGAAGCGGAAGGTTGTAGCGGGCCACCAGCCCGTCCGGGTCGTAGGCGGGGCTGTCGCTCCGCCGTCCCTCGCCGTCGATGACCACGGGGTGCGTGACGTAGGCGTCCGAGAGGGAACGCTCGTCGAGCCGGGAGGTGTCGTAGGGGCACAGGATGCTGACCTCGCGCCCGGTGAAGGCGTGGTTGATCAGCGCCTCGTGCTGGGCGCAGGCCGGGTACTCCGTCTCGGAGCGTCCGGCCCAGATCGGCTCCCCGATCAGGCGGACCCGCGGGGCGTCCGGGTGCGCGTCGGCGAAGGCGCGCAGCACGCCCGGGATGATCCGGCCGGGGTTGCGGCCGGCCTGCTGCATGTCGAGGAAGCGCACCCGCCCGGCGTCCTCGCCCAGGGCGGCCTCGATCAGCTTCAGGTTGTACGAGGGCACGGCGACGGCCACCGGCTCGCCCCGCTCCAGTCCCTCGCGGACGAAGGCGAGGCAGCCGGCCAGGTACTCGTCGGTGTTCCCGTAGAACAGGGCAGGGTGCACGAACGGTTCGGTCACAGTACTCACGACGTCGGCACCTCGATCCCCGGCATGCCGGGCCAGTACATCTCCAGGACCCGGACGAGGGTCCCCGGCGGCTTGTGCAGGACGATTCGGCGGCCGGTCCCCAGCCGGTCCGCGGCGGCGGCGAGCGCCTCGGCTCCCGCCACGTCCACGAAGGCGACCTCCGCCAGGTCGAGCACGTAGGCGCACCGGCGGGCCCGCACGGCCCCTGCCAGCACGTCCGTCCAGGCGGGAAGGGTGACGAGTCCGACCTCCCCGCGGAGCCGCACGCCGTCCCCGTCGGGGAGCGGCTGGACCGTCAGGTGCGGGGCCGCGGTCGCGGCCGTGGGGCCCGCCGCCGCGGCGGTCCTTTCCTGGCTGTGCACACCGTCTCCTGTCCGGGTCGCTTCGGCGCCTCGTCCAGTATGCCTGGCGCGTCGGCGCTCCCCGGCTCCGAGCCCGGTCCGCGGGCGAGAGGTCCGCCACGCGTCAGGCGCTCGCCGCGCGGGTACCCGCCGCGCGGGGCCCCGAGGCGGTGGGCCGTGTCACCGCGTGCCCCCGCGCCGGCTCCAGACCCGCGACCAGACCCGCAGCCCCAAGGAGAACCCCATGAGCGACGAGCCGATCCCGATGTCCTCGCAGGCCGAGGGCGAGCGCGAACCGGAGCCCGGGGAGGCGGCGCCCGAGCAGCACACCAACCCGCCGCACATGACGCCCTCCCAGGCGGAGGGCGAGGCGGACGACGAGCCCGGCGACCGTTCCTGACCCGCCCGGTGCCGCCCCCGCCGGCCCGCACGAGACCCTGCCGGTACGACGAAGCGGCACGACGAAAGCCCCCGGACCTGTCCGGGGGCTTCGATGATCCGTGGTGGGGCGGGTGGGACTCGAACCCACGGCCGGCGGATTATGAGTCCGCTGCTCTAACCGGCTGAGCTACCGCCCCTTCACGGCGCGTCGCGCACATATGTGCGCGCCGTCTGCCGCAGCATAGCCGCTCATACGATCTCCTGCCTCAGGTAGGTCAACTGCATGGACATGACCGGCCAGGACGGGCGCCGCGGGGCGCGTCAGCAGGGGTGGAGCACGGCGGTGCGGGGTGCGGCGGGGCATGAAAAAGGACCCCGGCGGGGCCCTCGTTCAAGCGTGCTCCTCCAACTGGACTCGAACCAGTAACCTGCCGATTAACAGTCGGCTGCTCTGCCAATTGAGCTATGGAGGACCGAAGCTCCCCCGACTGGACTCGAACCAGTAACCTGCCGGTTAACAGCCGGCTGCTCTGCCAATTGAGCTACGGAGGATCGCCTCGCTGCATCGAACGCCTCCACCCGGGTATTCGCCAGGGGGCGCGCGCTCGCTGCGAGACATACATTAGCGCAAGCAGGGGGGTGCTCCGCCAATCGGTATCCCCTGCGACCTTGCCGAAGCCGAAGGAAGGGTGGCCGACCATGCGTAACCGGCTCACATTCATGTCCGGAATGGCCCTGGGCTACGTGCTCGGCGCGAAAGCCGGGCGGGAGCGGTACGAACAGATCGTCGCGAAGGCGCGACAGATCACGCAGAACCCCGCGGTGCGCAACACCGCCGAGACCGCGGCCCAGCAGGGCCGTCAGGTGGCGGGCAAGGCCTACCACACCGTGAGCGACAAGATGCCCGACTCGGTGTCCCAGCGGGTGAAGTCCGTCCGCGGGAGCCGGTCCGGCGCCAACGGCCAGAGCGGCACGGACGACTGGGGAACCGGCACCGTCTGAACCCACTCGACGACAGGACCGGACGACGGGGCCCAGGCCCCGGCCGCCCGGTCACGGGCCCGTGCCGCGTGCGGTGCGGGCCCGTGCCGTGTCCGGGCCCGATCCGTGCCGTGTCCGGGTCGGGTCCGTGTTCCACCGGCCTGCCGCATCCGGGTGTGAGATGACGTCCGTGGTGCACAATCACCCTCATGGGGATAGTCGCCGGCTTGGACAGTTCGTCCGATTCCACTCGCATCGTGGTCTGTGACGCGGAGACCGGTGCCGTGCTGCGGCAGGGCTACGCGCCGCATCCGATCGAGCCCGCCGAGGGCGGAGGGCGTCCGGCGGACGTCGATCCGCAGGCGTGGCTGCGGTCCCTGGGCGAGGCGGCGGGCGGCGGTCTGCTGGAGAACGTCCAGGCCATCGGCGTCTCCTCGCAGCGCAACGCCCTGGTCCCGCTGGACCGCAACGGCAGCCTGGTGCGGCCCGCGCTGACCGGCGCCGACCGGCGGGCGCAGACCTCCGCCGCCGACCTGATGGACGCGTTCGGCGGCCGTGAGGCGTGGGTGGGGGCCGTCGGCCTGGTGCCGCAGGCCGCGCAGCCCGTCACCAAGCTGCGCTGGCTGCGCCGCACCGAGCCGGAGAACGCCGACCGCACCGCCTTCCTCATGCAGGCGCACGACTGGCTGGTCTGGCAGCTGCTGGGCCGACCCGTCCGGCGCACCACGGACCGGGGAGGCGCCTCCGGCACCGGCTTCTGGTCCGCGGCGACCGGCTCCTGGCGCCCCGACCTGGTCGAGCTCGCGCTCGGGCACCGGACCGGGCTGCCGGAGGTGCTCGCCCCCTGGGAGGCGGCCGGCACCACCCCGGAGGGCCTGCTGATCTCGGCCGGCACCGGGGAGACGATGGCCGCGGCGTTCGGGCTGGGCGTCGGGGTGGGCGACGCGGTCGTCTCGCTGGGCGTCTCCGGCTCCGTGATGGCCGTGCACCCGGAGGCGGTGAGCGACGGCGGCGGCGCGGTGACCTCGCTGGCCGACGCCACGGGGATGCACCTGCCGGTGGTCTCCACCTCCAACGCGGTCCGGGCGCTGCGCGCCACCGCCGCGATGCTGGACCTGGAGGGGCCCGAGGCCCTGTCGGAGCTGGCGCTGAAGTCCACCCCGGGCGCGCACGGGCTGGTGCTGCTGCCGTACCTGGAGGGCGAGCGGACCCCGAACCTGCCGAACGCGGCGGGCACCCTGAGCGGGCTGCGCACCGAGTCGATGCGGCCCGAGCACCTGGCGCGGGCCGCCTTCGAGGGCATGCTGTGCTCCCTCGCGGACGCGCTGGACCTGCTGCGCGGCCGGGGCGTGGAGGTCCGGCGGGTCTTCCTGCTGGGGCAGGCCGCGGAGCTGCCGGCCGTGCGGGCGATCGCTCCGGCGCTGTTCGGGGCGCAGGTCGTGGTGCCGCAGCCGGCCGACTACGCGGCGCTGGGCGCGGCCCGGCAGGCCGCCTGGGCGCTGGGCGTCGCGCAGGGCTCGCCGGACCCGCACCGCCCGCCGGCCTGGCAGGGCGCGATGGGGCAGGTCCTGGAGCCGGGCGACGACCTGCCGGTCGGCCAGGCGGTCCGCCGCCAGTACGCCACGGTCCGCGAGCAGACCCACCCGGGCGCCTTCACCTCCTGAACGCGCGACGCGCACGCCCCCGCCGCCCCGTGTGGTGGGGGCGTGCCGCGTTCGCGGGCCGTCGCCTGCGGACGAAGAGGGCCCTCACCTGCGGACGAAGAGGTGCGCCGCCCCGGCCGCCGGGCCGGGACCGCGTCGCGTCCAATCCCTCCTGATACCCCCACGGCTGAACCATGACCGCGTTTTGGCCCGCGCTTGGCTCAATCGGCTTGAGGTAACACCACGGGAGTGTCCGACGATAGGGACGCGTGGGGGTCCTCTCCGCCCAGCGGCGGCGGACCCCGCCTCCTCCTCGTCGGCCTCTCGAAAGTATCGGCGTGCTCATACGACTCCTCAGGGCCCATCTGCGGCCCTACCGCAAACCCATCGCCGTCGTCGTGGTGCTGCAACTGCTGCAGACCTGCGCGACCCTCTACCTGCCCACGCTCAACGCCGACATCATCGACAACGGCGTGGTGGAGGGCGACACGGGCTACATCCTGGCCTTCGGCGCCCTGATGCTGGGGATCTCCCTGGTCCAGGTGGTCTGCAACATCGGCGCCGTCCGCTTCGGCGCCCGGACCGCCGCCGCGCTGGGCCGTGACGTGCGGGCCGCGGTCTTCGACCGGGTGCAGTCCTTCTCGGCGCGCGAGGTGGGCCGCTTCGGCGCGCCCTCGCTGATCACCCGCACCACCAACGACGTCCAGCAGATCCAGATGCTGGCGCTGATGACGTTCACGCTGATGGTGTCCGCCCCGATCATGGGCGTGGGCGGCGTGATCATGTCGCTGGGTCTGGACGTGCCGCTGTCCGGCGTCCTGCTGGCGGTGCTGCCGGTGATGGCGGTGGCGCTGACCTTCCTGATCCGGGCGCTGCGCCCGCTGTTCCGCACCATGCAGGAGCGGCTCGACCAGGTGAACCGGGTGCTGCGCGAGCAGATCACCGGCAACCGGGTCATCCGGGCCTTCGTGCGCGACGAGTACGAGCAGCGGCGCTTCCGCAAGGCCAACGAGGAGCTGACCCAGGTCGCGCTCGGCACCGGCAACCTGATGGCCCTGATGTTCCCGATCGTGATGACGGTGGTGAACCTGGCGTCCATCGCGGTGCTGTGGTTCGGCGCGCACCGCATCGACTCGGGCAGCATGGGGATCGGTGACCTGACGGCCTTCCTGGCCTACCTGATGCAGACCGTCATGTCGGTGATGATGGCCACCTTCATGTTCATGATGGTCCCGCGCGCCGAGGTCTGCGCCGAGCGGATCCAGGAGGTGCTCGGGACGGAGTCCAGCGTGGTGCCGCCGGTGGCGGGCGTGACCGAGCTGCGGACCAGCGGGACGCTGGAGCTGCGCGGGGCCGGCTTCCGGTACCCGGGCGCCGAGGAGCCGGTGCTCAAGGGCGTCGACGTGACGGCGCGGCCGGGTGAGATCACGGCGGTGATCGGCTCGACCGGTTCCGGCAAGTCGACCCTGCTGGGGCTGGTGCCGCGGCTGTTCGACGCCACCGAGGGCGAGGTCCTGGTGGACGGCGTGGACGTGCGGGAGATCGACCCGCGGGTGCTCGCGAAGACCGTGTCCCTGGTCCCGCAGAAGCCGTACCTGTTCGCCGGGACGGTGGCCACCAACCTGCGCTACGGCAACCCGGACGCCACGGACGAGGAGCTGTGGCACGCGCTCGAGGTGGCGCAGGCCAAGGAGTTCGTCTCCGCGCTCGAGGGCGGCCTGGACGCCCCGGTCGCGCAGGGCGGCTCCAACGTCTCGGGCGGCCAGCGGCAGCGTCTGGCGATCGCCCGGACCCTGGTGCAGCGGCCGGAGATCTACCTGTTCGACGACTCCTTCTCGGCGCTCGACTACGCCACGGACGCGGCGCTGCGCGCGGCGCTGACCCGGGAGACGGCGGACGCGACGGTGGTGATCGTGGCGCAGCGCGTCTCGACGATCCGGGACGCGGACCGGATCGTGGTCCTGGACGAAGGCCGGGTGGTCGGCACGGGCCGGCACGCGGAGCTGATGGACGGCAACGAGACCTACCGGGAGATCGTGCTCTCCCAGCTGACGGAAGCGGAGGCAGCCTGATGGCCGGGCCTGCGGGGCGGATGATGGCCGGGACGGGCCCGGAGAACCGGTCGATGGACTTCAAGGGGTCGACCAAGCGGCTGCTGGGGCAGTTCAAGCCGGAGCGGGTGTCACTGTGGGTGATGCTCGTCTCGGTGGTGGCGAGCGTGAGCCTGACGGTGGCCGGGCCGAAGATCCTGGGCCGGGCCACCGACCTGGTCTTTGCGGGCATCGTCGGCCGGCAGATGCCGGCCGGGGCCTCCAAGGAGCAGGTGCTGGAGACGATGCGGGCCCGCGGCGAGGACGGCGTCGCGGACATGCTGGGCGGGGTGGACTTCACCCCGGGGCAGGGCATCGACTTCTCGGCGGTGGGCGGCGTGCTGCTGCTGGCGCTGGGCATGTTCCTGGCCGCCGGCGCGCTGATGGCGGTGGCCACCCGGATGGTGAACCGGGCCGTCAACCGGACGATGCTGCGGATGCGCGAGGACGTGCAGACGAAGCTGTCGCGGCTGCCGCTGTCGTACTTCGACAAGCGGCAGCGCGGCGAGGTGCTGAGCCGGGTCACCAACGACATCGACAACCTGGGTCAGACGCTCCAGCAGTCGATGGGCCAGCTGGTGAACGCGGTGCTGTCCGTCGTCGGCGTGCTGGTGATGATGTTCTGGGTGTCCTGGCTGCTGGCGCTGGTGGCGCTGGTGACGGTGCCGCTGTCGTTCGTGGTGGCGACCCGGGTCGGCAAGCGGTCCCAGCCGCACTTCGTGGCACAGTGGCGCACGACCGGGCAGCTGAACGCGCACATCGAGGAGATGTACACGGGCCACTCGCTGGTCAAGGTGTTCGGCCGGCAGGACGAGTCGGCGGAGAAGTTCGCCGAGCACAACGACGAGCTGTACGAGGCCGCGTTCAAGGCGCAGTTCATGAGCGGCGTCATGCAGCCGCTGATGATGTTCGTCTCCAACCTGAACTACGTCCTGGTGGCGGTCGTCGGCGGTCTGCGGGTGGCCTCGGGCTCGCTGTCGATCGGTGACGTCCAGGCGTTCATCCAGTACTCGCGCCAGTTCTCCATGCCGCTGACGCAACTGGCCTCGATGGCGAACCTGGTGCAGTCCGGCGTCGCCTCGGCCGAGCGGGTCTTCGAGGTGCTGGACGCCGAGGAGCAGGACGCGGACCCGATCCCGGGCGTGCGGCCCGAGGAGCTGCGCGGCCGAGTGGGCTTCGAGCACGTGTCGTTCCGCTACGACCCGGACAAGCCGCTGATCGAGGACCTGTCGCTGGCCGTGGAGCCGGGGCACACGGTGGCCATCGTCGGCCCGACCGGCGCGGGCAAGACCACGCTGGTCAACCTGCTGATGCGGTTCTACGAGGTCACCGGCGGGCGGATCACGCTGGACGGCGTGGACGTGGCGACCATGTCGCGCGACGAGCTGCGCTCGGCGATCGGCATGGTGCTGCAGGACACCTGGCTGTTCGGCGGGACCATCGCGGAGAACATCGCCTACGGCGCGCCCGGCGAGGTGACCCGCGGCGACGTCGAGGAGGCGGCGCGGGCCGCGCACGCCGACCGGTTCGTGCGGACCCTGCCGGACGGCTACGACACCGTGATCGACGGCGAGGGCTCGGGGGTGAGCGCGGGCGAGAAGCAGCTGATCACCATCGCCCGGGCGTTCCTGTCCGACCCGACGATCCTGGTGCTGGACGAGGCCACCAGCTCGGTCGACACCCGCACCGAGGTGCTGATCCAGAAGGCGATGGCCAAGCTGGCGCACGGCCGGACCTCGTTCGTGATCGCGCACCGGCTCTCCACCATCCGCGACGCGGACACCATCCTGGTGATGGAGGACGGCGCGATCGTCGAGCAGGGCCGCCACGCGGAGCTGCTGGCGGCCGACGGGGCCTACGCCCGCCTGTACCAGGCGCAGTTCGCCCAGGCGGTCGCCGAGGTGGAGTGACCCGGCCCGCCCGACGGGATCACCGACCGGAAAACGCGTCGGCCCCACCCGCGCCTGCGGGTGGGGCCGATACGTTCACGACTGGTGGGGCGGAGGGAAGCCGCACCTCCCGCCACTTCTAAGGTATAGCGCAAGGGGGGCCTTGCGGCAAGGCCCCCTCGGTGCCGCACAATCGCTCCTCCGCCCCGGTGTCCACCGGCGCGGAGCCGCGATCGCGACCTTCTACGGAGCTGATTTGCTGAACCCCCCTGCCCTGCCCGCCCGTGCCTTCGCCCTGCCCGAGCGGCTGGCCGACAAGGCCGACCCCGCGCTGATCGCCGCCGACGAGGCCCACTTCGCCGACATCGCGGCGAGCCTGGAGCAGGCGATCGCCGAGCTGTCCGACCGGCTCGACGCACAGCGGCGGGCGCCCGGCGGCGTGGGCCGGGAGGCGATGGAGCGCGACCTGGAGGTCCACCGGCTCTCGGCCCGCCTGCGGGCGCTGCGCCGTTTCGGCCTGGACCTGTGCCTGGGCCGGATGGTTCCGGCGGGCCCCGCCGGGTCCGAGGAGCCGGTCCACGTCGGACGGCTCGGCCTGACCGACAGCTCGGGGCGCCGGCTGCTGCTCGACTGGCGCTCCCCCGCCGCCGAGCCGTTCTTCGCCGCCACCCACGCCAACCCGATGGGGCTGGCCAGCCGCCGCCGCTACCGGTGGTCGGGCGGCCGGATCGACGACTACTGGGACGAGGTGTTCACCTCCGACGGCCTCACCGAACGCCACGCGGCGCTGGACGACCAGTCGGCCTTCATCGCGAGCCTGGGCGCGCACCGGTCCGAGCGGATGCGCGACGTGCTGGCCACCATCCAGGCCGACCAGGACGCCGTGATCCGCGCGGGCTCCCGCGGGGCGCTGGTGGTGGACGGCGGTCCGGGCACCGGCAAGACCGTCGTCGCCCTGCACCGCTCGGCGTACCTGCTGTACTCCGACCCGCGGCTCGGCCACCGCCGCGGCGGGGTGCTCTTCGTGGGCCCGCACCAGCCGTACCTGAACTACGTCGCCGACGTGCTGCCCAGTCTCGGCGAGGAGGGCGTGCGCACCTGCACCCTGCGCGACCTGGTCGCCGAGGGGGCGAGGGCGGTGCCGGAGGCGGACCCGGAGGTCGCCCGGCTGAAGTCGTCGGTGGAGATGGTGCGGGCGATCGAGAAGGCGGTCCGGTTCTACGAGTCGCCGCCGACCGAGGCCCTGACGGTCACCACGCCCTGGGGCGAGGTGACGCTGAGCGCCGCCGACTGGGCGGAGGCCTTCGACGCGGCCGAGCCCGGCATCCCGCACAACGAGGCCCGCGAGCAGATCTGGGACGAGCTGGTCGCCGTGCTCCAGGACCGCGTCAAGGGCGAGGTCCCCGCGGTGCTGTTCCGCAGGGCGCTCGCCGCCGACGACGAGCTGACCGGCGCGCTGAGCGCCGCGTGGCCGATGATCGAGGCGGCCGATCTGGTCGGCGACCTGTGGACGGTCCCCGCCTACCTGCGGCTGTGCGCCCCCTGGCTGGACCGCGACGAGGTGCGCCTGCTGCAGCGCGGGAGGCCGGACGCGTGGACGCTGTCCGACCTGCCGCTGCTGGACGCGGCGCGGCAGCGGCTCGGCGACCCGCGCACGGCCCTGCGCAAGCGGCGGCAGAAGGCGGCGGTGGCCACCGAGCGGGAGCGGATGGCGGGCGTCATCGACAGCGTGGTGGCCGCCGACCCGGACGGCGAGGGCGCGGTGACCATGCTGATCGGCGAGGACCTCAGGGAGAGCCTGGTCGACGAGTCGGCGCTGCCGTCCCACGCGGCCGATCCGCTGGCCGGTCCGTTCGCCCATGTGGTGGTGGACGAGGCGCAGGAGCTGACCGACGCCGAGTGGCAGATGCTGCTGCTGCGCTGTCCCTCCCGCAGCTTCACCGTGGTCGGCGACCGCGCCCAGGCGCGGCACGGCTTCACCGAGAGCTGGCAGGAGCGGCTGGCGCGGGTGGGGCTGCACCGGGCGGAGGTGGCCTCGCTGAGCATCAACTACCGCACGCCCCAGGAGGTCATGACGGAGGCCGAGCCGGTGATCCGGGCGGCCATCCCGGACGCCAACGTGCCCACCTCGGTGCGGCGTTCGGGCATCCCGGTGCGCCGCGGGGACGTCGCGGAGCTGCGGGAGGTGCTCGACGGGTGGCTGGCCGCCGACGAGGACGGCGTCGCCTGCGTCATCGGCGCCCCCGGCTTCCCGGAGTCGCCCCGGGTGCGCTCGCTCACCCCGGAGCTGGCCAAGGGCCTGGAGTTCGACCTGGTGGTGCTGGTGGAGCCCGGCCGGTTCGGTGAGGGCGTCGAGGGCGCGGTGGACCGCTATGTCGCGATGACCCGCGCCACCCGGCAGCTGGTGGTCCTCGGCTGACCCGAGCCCCCGCCGGTGCCCCGCGGCCCCACCCGCCGCGGGTCACCGGCGTCCGGACCCGGCAGTCCCTCGCGCGCACCACCCCGCCGGAGCCGACGGCGAGCCGGACACCCGGTACGACAACGTGCGGCGGCCCGAACCCGGACGGGGAGGCGGGCCGGCGCGTGGAAGCGGGGCGGGTCAGTGGACGACGTCGAAGACGTTCTTCTGCAGGCCGTTGGCGTACACCTCGTGCTCGACGAGCTTCAGCTTCTGGGCGTCCTTGTCCGTGGCGCTGAACAGCCGCTTGCCCGCGCCGAGCAGCAGCGGGAAGACGAGCAGGTGATAGCGGTCGATCAGACCGGCGTCGGACAGGCTCCGGTTCAGCGCGGCGCTGCCGTGGACGATGATCGGCCCGCCCTCGGTCTCCTTCAGCGCGGCGACCTCGTCGAGCGACCGCAGGATCGTGGTGTCGCCCCAGTTCGGCACCAGGTCGTCCTCGGTGAGCGTGGTGGAGACGACGTACTTCGGCATCACCTTGTAGTCGGCGAAGTCCTCCATGTCCGGCCACACGGCGCTGAACGCCTCGTAGCTGGCCCTCCCGAGCAGCATCGCGCCGGCCTCCTTCTGCTCCCTGCCCTTGATCTCGTAGGCCTCGGGGAGGAAGTCGACGTCCTTGAAGGTCCACCCGGAGTTCCGGTACCCGGGCTCGCCGCCCGGCGCCTCGACGACGCCGTCCAGGGAGACGAACGCGGTGCTGATCAGGGTGCGCATGAGGTTCCTCCGAGCTCGTGGTCGCTTCAAAGGTTCAGACGGCGCGGCCGGGCGAAACTCATCGCCCTCGCGCGGGCGACCGGGAGCAACCTGGTCACCCGCACGCCACCGTAGCCCCGCGGCCGCCTGTGTGCCCGGTCAGCCGGCGTACCGGAGGTAGGTGATCAGGAACGCCACCGCGAAGGTGACGGCGGCTGCCAGGAGCGCGGTCCCCAGCATGGCCATCGCCTTGTAGGGGTCGGCCAGCCCTGTCCGGGCGATCCGGGTGTTCGCGTACATGGCAGCACCACCCGCCGCGCCCCCCAACATGCCGCCGACGAACATCAGCGCCAAGGTCCCCAGCAACCACGGGGCGATCCTCCGCAAGGGCTTCCGCGCCGTCGCCGACGCCGTACGCGAGGTCCCCGCCCCCGACCGCGACAAGCGCTGAACTCCGGTCCCGTCCCAGGCCGTGCAGGACCTGCTCCGGGCCGACCGGTCGGCTTCGGCGCCGGGCGGCAGGACAGGAGCGTCAGCCCGTACCTCCCGGCCCGGGCGGTACGGGCTGACGCTCACTCCACGCCCGAGGCCTTGAACACGGCGCGGGCGTTCTCGTCAGCGACACGCTGTGCGATGCGTTCCAGGGCGGGCGCACCGTGCTGGAGCAGACCGTTCGCGGTCGCCTTGCGCGCACCGTCGTCGAGGAGGCACCACAGTCCGGGATGCCGCACCAGCACTCGGGCGTCGATCTCGACGCGGCCACCGAGCGAGTCACGCAGGACGAGCCGCTGGGCGACGCCGTCCACACAACGGACCGAAACGAGCAGGTCCGTGCGCACGCGGTGTTCACGGAGCAGTTCGCGCGAAGCCAACCAGGTCTCGCCGGCCGAGATCCGCGCGGGCCACAGCACGACACAGAGCAGCCCGCCGAGCGCCCACCACAGGGCGGCGCGCCACGGGGTGATTCCCCCGGAGCCGGCGTCGACCACGAGAAGCAGAGTGATCAGTCCGCCGGCGGCGCGGACGGAGCTCCGCAGTTCCCGCTTCCACTCGGGGCCGTTCGTCGCCTCACGAAGGGGAGTCCTCTCCGCGAGGGCGGAGAACGCTTCGTCGGCCACTTCGTCACGGTCTTCCATGAAGGTGACGCTAGTGATCGGAGGTATCCGCCCAGTTCCCCTTGATGTTCCTCTGACAGATATCCAGCGCTTCCTTGGCGCCTGCCGACGCGGGGGGCGCTGCAGACGTCTCGCCCCGGCCAGGGACCTCGGGATCAGATGATGTAAGAGAACCGTCAAAGCAGGTCGGCCAAGCGTATGGGAGCTGTCAACGAGCGACTCGATCCGGCCAAGGAGATGCTTTCCTCAAAGCGTCCTTTCCACCGAACCTCTCTTTCAGGAGTTCGTGATGGCCGATCTGGCCTACCTCGTCACCGTGGTCGCGGGTATCGCGCTGGTGGCTCTCGTCGCGAAGGGGGTGGCGAAGCTGTGACCATCGAGAACATCGTCGGCCTGGTCGTGGCCGTCGCTCTGCTGGGTTACCTCGTCCTCGCCGTGGTCTTTCCGGAGAGGTTCTGAGTCGACATGAGTCCTGTTACCGCAGGCGTGCTCCAGTTGCTGGCGCTCATCGCCGTACTGGCGCTCGTCCATGTTCCGCTGGGCAACTACATGGCCCGCGTCTATTCCTCGGACAAGCATCTGCGCGTCGAGAAATGGATCTACAAGGGGATCGGCGCCAATCCGGACACGGAAATGCGTTGGCCCGCCTATATGCGCGGCATTCTGGCCTTCTCCCTGGCCGGTCTCCTCTTCCTCTACGCCTTGCAGCGCCTCCAGGGAATCCTGCCCGCTTCGCTCGGCTTCTCCTCGGTCAACCCGGCGCAGTCGTTCAACACGGCCGTGTCCTTCGTGGCCAACACCAACTGGCAGTCGTACTACGGCGAGCAGACCATGGGGCACGTCGTGCAGACCGCCGGTCTGGCCGTGCAGAACTTCGTCTCCGCCGCCGTCGGCATGGCTGTCGCCGTGGCGCTGGTACGCGGTTTCGCCCGGGCGCGCACGGGCGAGCTGGGCAATTTCTGGGCCGACCTGGTGCGCGGAACGGTCCGCATCCTGGTGCCGATCGCCACCGTCGCGGCCGTTGTCCTGGTCGCCTCCGGCGCGATCCAGAACTTCGCCGGCATCCACGAGGTCGGCCAGTTCACGGGCGGCTCGCAGCAGTGGAACGGCGGCGCGGTGGCCTCGCAGGAGGTCATCAAGGAGCTGGGCACGAACGGTGGCGGCTACTTCAACGCCAACGCCGCCCACCCCTTCGAGAACCCGAACGCCTTCTCCAATCTTCTCGAGATCTTCCTGATCCTGGTGATCCCGTTCTCGCTCACCCGCACCTTCGGGGTGATGGTGGGCTCGGTGCGACAGGGCTACGCGATCCTCGGCGCGATGGCCGTCATCTGGGTGGGCTTCAGCGCCCTGATGATGTGGACCGAGTTCGCCCACCATGGTGCGGCGCTGCAGGCCGCAGGCGGAGCGATGGAGGGCAAGGAGACCCGGCTGGGGATCGGCGGCTCGTCGATCTTCGCGGTGTCCACGACGCTGACGTCGACCGGCGCGGTGAACTCCTTCCACTCCTCCTACACCGGCTTCGGCGGAGGGATCGCCATGCTCGGCATGATGCTGGGAGAGATCGCGCCCGGTGGTGTCGGCTCCGGCCTCTACGGCATGCTGATCATGGCGGTGATCGCCGTGTTCATCGCCGGTCTGATGGTCGGCCGTACACCCGAGTACCTGGGCAAGAAGATCGGCTCCCGCGAGATCAAACTGGCGGCCCTCTACATCCTGATCACCCCGGCGCTGGTCCTGGTGTTCACCTCCCTGTCGATGGCGCTGCCGACCCCGCCCAGCTCGATGCTCAACTCCGGTGCGCACGGCTTCTCCGAAGTCCTGTACGCCTTCACCTCGGCCTCGAACAACAACGGCTCGGCCTTCGCCGGCCTGAACGCCAACACGGACTGGTTCAACACCATGACCGGGCTCGCGATGCTCTTCGGCCGCTTCCTGCCCATGGTGTTCGTCCTGGCCCTGGCCGGCTCGCTCGCCGAACAGCGGCAGGTACCCGTGACGGTCGGCACCCTGCGTACCGAGAAGCCCATGTTCACGGGTCTGCTGGTCGGCGCGATCCTGATCATCACCGGCCTGACCTACTTCCCCGCCCTGGCGCTCGGCCCCCTGGCGGAAGGGCTCGCGTGATGATTTCCCGCCTCCGCAATTCCGCACAGACGTCAGAGGACCCCATGGCCACAGTCACTCCCAGCCGGGCGCCGCACAGCGACGTCCCCAGCGGGCACAAGTCCGACCAGGGACGCGTCGGGGCCGGCCTCTTCGACCCCAAGCAGCTGATCAAGTCGCTGCCGGACGCCTTCCGCAAACTCGACCCCCGGGTGATGGTCAAGTCGCCCGTGATGTTCGTGGTGTGGATCGGCGCCGCCCTCACCACGGTCTTCTCCTTCACCGACCCGGGTGACTGGTTCGGCTGGGTGATCAGTGCCTGGCTGTGGCTGACCGTCGTCTTCGCCAACCTCGCCGAGGCGGTCGCCGAGGGCCGTGGCAAGGCGCAGGCGGACACCCTGCGCAAGGCCAAGACCGACACCGTCGCCCGCCGTCTGCTCGTGGACCGCGGGGCCGAGGAAGAGGTTCCCGGCACCGAGCTGCGGATCGGTGACCTGGTGGTCTGCGAGGCGGGCGACATCATCCCCGGGGACGGCGACGTCGTCGAGGGTGTCGCCTCGGTCGACGAGTCGGCGATCACCGGTGAGTCGGCCCCCGTCATCCGCGAGTCCGGCGGCGACCGCTCGGCGGTCACCGGCGGCACCAAGGTGCTGTCCGACCGGATCGTCGTGCGGATCACCACCAAACCCGGTGAGACCTTCATCGACCGGATGATCGGCCTGGTCGAGGGCGCCGCCCGGCAGAAGACGCCCAACGAGATCGCGCTCAACATCCTGCTCGCCTCCCTGAGCGTCGCCTTCCTCCTCGCCTGTGCCACGCTGTCGCCGTTCGCGAACTACGCGGGCACCGAGCTGACCCTGGTGGTTCTCGTCGCCCTGCTGGTCTGTCTGATTCCGACCACGATCGGCGCCCTGCTCTCGGCCATCGGCATCGCGGGCATGGACCGCCTGGTCCAGCGCAACGTGCTGGCCATGTCGGGCCGCGCGGTCGAGGCCGCGGGTGACGTCTCCACGCTCCTGCTCGACAAGACCGGCACCATCACCCTCGGCAACCGCCAGGCGGCCGAGTTCGTGCCCGTGCGCGGCACCACCTCCGCCGAACTCGCCGACGCCGCCCAGCTCTCCTCCCTCGCCGACGAGACGCCGGAGGGCCGCTCCGTCGTCGTTCTGGCGAAGGAGAAGTACGGCCTGCGCGAGCGTCACCAGGGCGAACTGGACGGCGCCGAGTGGATCACCTTCACCGCCCAGACCCGCATGTCGGGTGTGGACGTGGGTGGCCGCAGGGTGCGCAAGGGCGCGGCAGGCTCGGTCATCGCCTGGGTCCGCGAGCAGGGTGGGACGGTGGCCGGGGAGGCGGACGAGGTCGCCGCCCGGATCTCCGAGGCCGGCGGTACCCCGCTCCTGGTCGCGGAGGAGGACGAGCGCGGAGCCCGTGTCCTGGGCGTCATCCACCTGAAGGACGTCGTCAAGACGGGCATGCGGGAGCGGTTCGAGGAACTGCGCCGCATGGGCATCAAGACCGTCATGATCACCGGCGACAACCCGCTGACCGCCAAGGCCATCGCCCAGGAAGCGGGGGTCGACGACTTCCTCGCCGAAGCCACTCCCGAGGACAAGATGGCCCTCATCAAGCGGGAGCAGGCGGGCGGCAAACTCGTCGCGATGACCGGTGACGGCACCAACGACGCGCCGGCGCTCGCGCAGGCGGACGTCGGCGTGGCGATGAACACCGGCACGTCGGCCGCCAAGGAGGCCGGCAACATGGTCGACCTCGACTCCAACCCGACCAAGCTCATCGAGATCGTCGAGATCGGAAAGCAGCTCCTCATCACCCGCGGGGCGCTGACCACGTTCTCCATCGCCAACGACGTCGCGAAGTACTTCGCGATCATCCCGGCCCTGTTCGCGGCCGTCTACCCGGGCCTGGACGCCCTCAACATCATGCGGCTGTCCTCGCCCGACTCCGCGATCCTCTCGGCCGTCGTCTTCAACGCGCTGGTCATCGTCGCGCTGGTGCCGCTGTCCCTGCGGGGCGTGCGGTACCGGCCGGTCAGCGCGGACCGGATGCTCCGGCGCAACCTCGGGATCTACGGCCTCGGCGGCCTGGTCGCGCCCTTCGTCGGCATCAAGATCATCGACCTGCTCATCTCCCTCCTCCCCGGTCTGTAACCCCTCGAAGGCGTGCTGACATGAACAACTCCGTAACCAACATGGCCCGGCTGCTCGGGGCGGGACTGCGGGCGCTGCTCGTGCTGACCGTGGTGACCGGCATCATCTACCCACTCGTCGTCACCGGCATTGCCCAGGGGCTCTTCCCCGGCAAGGCGAACGGCTCGGAGATCACCTCCGACGGCAGGGTCGTCGGCTCCTCCTTGATCGGGCAGTCGTACACCCTGCCGTCGAAGAAGGGACAGGAGACCCCCGACCCGGACCTGAAGTGGTTCCAGGGCCGCCCCGCGGGCGGACTCGGCACCAACGACATCAACACCCAGTACCAGCTCATCCTTTCCGGAGCCACCAACCTCGCGGCCGACAGCGGGGCCGTCGACGGAAGGTGCACCGCCGAGTCGGAGGACGGCTCCCTCTGCGCACAGGTCCTGGCCGCCAGGGCCGCCGTCGTCGAGGACAACTCGGTGCCCGGTCACCGTGTCGAGCCGTCCGACGTTCCCGTGGACGCCGTCACGTCCTCCGGTTCCGGCCTGGACCCGGACATCTCTCCGGCCTACGCGCATCTGCAGGTCCACCGGGTCGCCGCGAGGAACGGCCTGCCCGTCACCGAGGTGGAGAAGCTGGTGGAGGACCACACCCAGGGCCGCCTGCTCGGCTTCATGGGGGAACCCCGGGTGAACGTCCTGGAGCTCAACATCGCGCTCAAGGACCTTGCGGCGAAGCACTGACCGCAGTGCAGCAAGGATCCGGGGCCGGCGGCTCGGGGAACATCCCTGGTCCGCCGGCCCCGGAGGCCGTGGAACCGGATGGCCGCCGCTCGGCGCACAGAGCCGGAGAAAACGAAGGGAAGGGCACACCCATGACCCGGGTGCTCGTCGTGGAGGACGATCCGCAGCTCGTACGGGCTCTCGTCATCAACCTGCAGGCACGCCACTACGGAGTCGACGCCGCTCCCGACGGGGCCACGGGACTGAGGCTGGCCGCCGCCCGGGCGCCCGACGTGATCCTGCTCGATCTCGGCCTGCCCGACATGGACGGTGTCGACGCGATCAGGAGCCTGCGCAGGTGGAGCACGGTGCCGATCCTCGTCCTGTCCGCCCGGCAGGCGTCCGGGGAGAAGGTCGCGGCTCTGGAGGCGGGCGCGGACGACTACGTGACCAAACCCTTCAGCATGAACGAACTGCTGGCCAGGCTGCGAGCGGCTGTCCGCCGCGCCGCGAACGACCCGTCCCTTCCCGAGCCGGAGGTGATCGAGACGGACGAGTTCAGCATCAACCTCTCGGCCAAGAGGGTGGTCCGGCAGGGACAGGACGTGCGGCTGACCCCGACCGAGTGGCACCTGCTGGAGATTCTCGTGAGCAATCCGGGAAGGCTCGTCACGCGGAAGCACCTCCTGGAGGAGGTCTGGGGCTTCTCACAGACCGGCAAGACCAATTACCTGCGGGTGTACATGGCCCAGCTGCGCCGGAAACTGGAGGCGGACCCCTCCCACCCCCGTTATCTGATCACCGAGCCCGGTATGGGCTATCGCTTCGAGGGATGACATGGCACGCGGCAAGCTCAGGATCTACCTCGGCGCGGCACCCGGCGTGGGCAAGACCTACGCGATGCTGTCGGAGGCGCACCGCAGGATCGAGCGGGGGACCGACTGCGTGGTCGGCTTGGTGGAGCACCACGACCGGCCCCGGACGGAGGTGATGCTCAGCGGCCTGGAGGTCGTACCGCGCAAGCAGGTCGAGTACCGGGGCGCCGTCTTCACCGAGATGGACGTGGACGCCGTTCTGCGGAGGGCCCCCGCCGTCGCCGTGGTCGACGAACTGGCCCACACCAACATTCCCGGCTCCCGCAACACCAAGCGCTGGCGCGACGTCGAGGAGCTGCTGGACGCCGGGATCGACGTGGTCTCGACCGTCAACATCCAGCACCTGGAGTCCCTGGGCGACGTGGTCGAGTCGATCACCGGGATACGGCAGCGCGAAACTGTTCCCGACGAGGTCGTACGGCGCGCCGACCAGATCGAACTGGTCGACATGTCGCCGCCGGCGCTGCGCCGCCGCATGGCGCACGGCAACATCTACAAGCCGGACAAGGTGGACGCGGCGCTGTCCAACTACTTCCGCCCGGGGAACCTGACCGCCCTGCGCGAACTGGCGCTGTTGTGGGTGGCCGACCGGGTCGACGAGTACCTGACCGAGTACCGCAGCGCGCACCACGTGTCGGCCATCTGGGGTTCGCGGGAGCGGATCGTCGTCGGCGTGACGGGCGGGCCCGAGGGCCGCACCCTGATTCGTCGTGCCGCCCGGCTCGCCGAGAAAGGGGCTGGCGGCGAGGTCATGGCCGTCTACATCTCCCGCAGCGACGGCTTGAGCACCGCCTCCCCGAAGGAGCTGGCCGTTCAGCGCGCACTGGTGGAGGACCTTGGCGGAACGTTTCATCAGGTGATCGGCGACGACGTTCCGGCAGCCCTGCTCGACTTCGCCCGGGGCGTCAACGCCACCCAGATCGTGATCGGCGTCTCCCGACGCCCGACCTGGCAGTACGTCCTGGGACCGGGTGTCGGCGCGACGGTCGCCCGCGCGTCCGGACCCGACCTCGACGTCCACTTCGTCACCCATGCCGAGGCGGGCAAGGGCCGTGGGCTTCCGGTCGCGCAGGGAGGACGGCTGGGGCGTGCGCGGGTGGTCGGGGGCTGGCTGATCGGCATCCTCGGCCCCGTCCTGCTGACCTGGCTGCTCACCGCTGCCGCTCCGTCGGTGGGCCTTGCCAACGACATGCTGCTGTTCCTCGCTCTGACGATCGCGGCGGCCCTGGTGGGCGGGCTCCTGCCGGCACTGGCCTCCGCGGTGGCGGGCTCCCTGCTGCTCAACTGGTACTTCTCCCCGCCCGTCCACACCCTGACCATCGCCGACCCGAAGAACATCGTCGCCCTCCTCATCTTCGTCGGGGTCGCCGTGGCGGTGGCCTCCGTGGTGAGTCTGGCTGCCAGGCGTACCCATCAGGCCACCCGGCTGCGCGCCGAGTCGGAGATCCTCTCCTTCCTGGCCGGGAACGTCCTGCGTGGCGAGACCACGCTCGAGGCGGTGCTCGAACGTGTGCGGGAAACCTTCGGCATGGAGTCGGCGGCACTGCTCGAGCGGGCCGGAGAGACGGCCCCGTGGACCTGCGTCGGCAGTGTGGGAGAGCGTCCCGCCAGGACACCCGAGGAAGCGGATGTCGACGTCCCGGCCGGCGCCGACACGGCCCTCGCCCTGTCCGGCCGGGTGCTGCCCGCTGCCGACCGGCGGGTGCTGGCCGCGTTCGCCGCGCAGGCGACCGTCGTCCTGGACCGTTCCCGTCTGCAGCACGAGGCCGACCGGGCCCAGCAACTCGCCGAGGGCAACCGCATCCGGACCGCGCTGCTCGCCGCGGTCAGTCACGACCTGCGCACCCCGCTCGCGGGTATCAAGGCCTCCGTGAGCTCGCTGCGCGCCGAAGACGTCGAGTGGTCCGAACAGGACCGGGCGGACCTTCTCGAGGCCATCGAGGAAGGCGCCGATCGCCTCGACCACCTGGTCGGCAACCTGCTCGACATGTCCCGTCTTCAGACCGGCACGGTGAACCCCCTCATCCGGGAGACCGACCTCGACGAGGTCGTGCCCAAGGCACTCGGCGGGGTGCCCGAGGACCGCGTGCAACTCGACATCCCGGAGACCCTGCCCATGATCCATGTCGACCGTGGCCTGCTGGAGCGAGCCGTCGCCAACGTCGTCGAGAACGCCGTCAAGTACAGCCCGCAGGAGGAAAAGGTCCTGGTGTCCGCGAGCGCCCTCGCCGACCGTGTCGAGCTGCGCGTGGTCGACCGCGGGCCCGGCGTGCCGGACCACGCCAAGGACCGCATCTTCGAGCCCTTCCAGCGGTACGGCGACGCCCCTGGGGGCGTCGGTGTCGGCCTGGGCCTCGCCGTTGCCCGAGGCTTCGCCGAGGCCATCGGCGGCATGCTCGACGCGGAGGACACCCCCGGCGGCGGCCTCACCATGGTGCTCGCCGTGCCGACGGCGCCGCGGCGCAACGCGGAGCGGACGGGCCCGTCCATCGCGACCGATCCGTGACAGCGAGCGCCCGCGCCCCGGCGTCGGACGCGGCGACGGCCCTTGTCGTCGGCACGCGTCAGCATTCCGTCAAGGTCGCCGTCCTCACCGTCAGCGTCGCGTCAGTGCGCCTCCGGAACCGGGACGGCCGGGCGTAACGTGATCCGTGAGCCCCGGCCCGCCTCCCCGCGTCCGGGGCCTTCAACTGCTCCGGGCCGGATGCCTGACGACTGGCCCTGGTGCCTTGCGTTTGATCAAGCGGTCCCACGTCTTCCACGGCACCGTCACCGCCGCAGGTGTCCGCTCATGGCTTCGGCCGTGATCGGCCACCGTCCTTCAGACGCTTGAGGGATCGGCGTGGTCCCGCCTCTGGCGGGGCCGCGGCAGTCGGCTCAGGGCGATGAGGAGAAGCCCAGCGAACAGGAAGGCGTTTCCACCGAAGAAGCGGACCTCCCAGGAAACACTCGGCAGAATCCCGAAGCGGAAGAGGCTCTGCAGAACCTCCGGACCGGTCGAGCCGGCGGGGTGACCGCGTTCTCGATGGTGGTGTTCACGGCCCGTACGACCCGGTCGAGGGCGTCACGGATCAGGGACTGCATCGAGGAGTAGTCGTGCTGGCCATCCACGACCTTCGGCACGGCGTCGCCATCGCCGCGAGCGTCACCGTGTACGCACTGGCGGCCGTGATCGGCGCGGTCATCGTGGGGCGGGCTCACACCGCTGCTCGTGCGACAGCTGTCGAACGTCCCCCGCCCCACGGCCCGACGGACAGAACCTAGAGACCCACGTCGCGGCTGCGGATGTCGTCCAGGGACTCCCGGCGCACGAGGAGCCGGGCCCGCCCGTCCCGCACAGCCGCGACGGGCGGGCGGCCGACCATGTTGTAGCCGGAGGCCATGGACAGGTGGTAGGCGCCGGCGACAGGAACGGCCAGCAGGTCCCCGGGGCGCACGTCCGCAGGGAGCTCGACATCGGCGGCGATCACGTCGCCGGCCTCGCAGTGCCGGCCGACGACGGTGACGCGGGCCCGGTCGGCGGTACTGTGACGGCCGACGAGGCTGGGCGCGTAGCGGACGCCGTACAGGGCCGGTCGCGGGTTGTCGCTCATCCCGCCGTCGACCGCGACGTACCTACGATCGCCGGTGCGCTTCACGGCGAGCACGCGGTACAGGGCCACACCGGCCGGACCGGCGACGGCCCGCCCCGGTTCGATGATCAGCCGGGGAACGGTCAGCCCTGCGGCCGCGCACGCTTCGACCAGCTCGGCACGGACCCTGTGGGCCAGGGCGGTCAGGTCCAGCGCCCGCTCACCGGGACGGTAGGCGATGCCGTGCCCGCCGCCGAGATCGAGTTCGGGCAGGGCCAGGCCGTGCTGCGCGTGCAGACGGGACATCAGCCCGACGAGGCGCCGCACGGCGACCAGATACGGCTTGACACTGGTGATCTGCGAGCCCAGGTGGCAGTGCAGACCGGTCAGTTCGAGCTGCGGCTGATCCAGTACCCGGGCGACGGCGTGCTGGGCGTATCCGTCGGAGATGCTCAGGCCGAACTTCTGGTCCTCGGTGCCGGTGCGGATCTTCTCGTGGCCTCCGGCACTGACCCCCGGCACCACCCGGAGCATGACCTTCTGGTGCCCGTGACGTCCGACGGCCGCGGCCAGCCGGGCGATCTCCGAGGGGCTGTCGATGACGATGCGGCCCACTCCGAAGCGCAATGCGGACTGGAGGTCGTGTGGGGACTTGGCGTTTCCGTGCAGCACGATCCTCTCGGGCGGAAACCCTGCGGTGACGGCCAGTTCCAGCTCACCGGCCGAGCAGACGTCGAGCCCGAACCCCTCCTCGTCCATCCAGTGGATCATCGCCCGGCACAGGAACGCCTTGGCGGCGTAGAGGATGTCCGCGTCGGGGAAGCTGTCCCGGTAGGCGCGGCAGCGCTCGCGGACCTCCGCCTCGTCGAGGACGTAGACGGGGGTGCCGAAGCACTCGGCGACCTCGGCGAGTCGCACGCCGCCCACCGCCAGGTCACCCGGGCGGGCCTCAACGGTGGACGCGGGCCAGACCGAGAGGTCGGTGGCGAAAGTGGTGACCGCGGCGTCGTGAACGGTAGTCATCGGTATGCCCCCTCTCAGCCGACCCGCTGGGCGAGCATGGCGGCGGCAGGCTGCACCCGTCGGGCGGCCGGGGCCGTGAACTGGGGATCCACCGTGACGGTGGTGACCCCGAGCGGTTCGGTCAGTGCGCGCAACGCGGGCTCGGCGAGCCTGAACCACGCCTGTCCGGGGCCTAGCGTCGCCGTCAGCCGCCTCACCGAGGTGAAACCGACGGCCGTACGGTCGCCCAGAGGCGTGCGGAAGATCCGCACCGCCCATCCCGATGGTCCCGGCCGGCCGGGAACGAGAAGAAGGCCGGCCGGGAACCGTTCGGCGGGTTCCGGGTCCTCGCCGCACCGAATGTCCGTCATGGAATACCTCCGGAAGACCAGGAGACGAGTCGTCCTGGTGGGGTCGAGTGGCGTGAGGGCCCGCCCCCGAAGAGACGGAACGGGACCCACCGATGACGCTATGCCCGCCCGGGCCGGCGGGTCGCCGGCTCCTGACGCAACGCTGACGGGCATCGGGCGAACACTGACGTGGCGCTGACGCAGACGGGGCCGGGCGTCCGCTCAGGCGGGGGGCAGAGGTTGGAGCCGTCACAGCAGCCGGAAGTGGAGCCGGCAGATCACCGCGTCCGTCTCGCGCCGTACGGCGCGGTGTCCTCGCCGTCATCGCCCGGCCGGCCGGAACTCAGGAACGTACCTACGGACCGGGGCCGACAGGTCGAGCCGCCCCTGCCCCACCAGACACATCGACGCCGTCGCCGTGAAGCTCTTGCTGACCGAGCCCAGCTGGAACAGCGTGTCCTCATCCACCGCCAGCGGGTTGTCCACGCTGGTCACAGCATGGCACGCAACGGTTTCGCGGCTCTGTGCCCGGACCTGGGAGGTGTCGGTGGACTCCACGATCGTCCGTGCCCACCAGCACGCTGCCGGGGCCCGCAGAAAGGGGGCCCCGGCAGACGAGCCGGGGC